>CALKXS010000135.1 GCA_938003745.1 uncultured Algibacter sp. | reverse complement strand
AAAATCTAACTTTGATAACATCAAAATCCAACAGGTAAATGATGCCGTTGAAAAATTAAATAATAGACCCAGAAAAAGATATAACTTCTTAACACCTAATGAAAAGTTTAATGAATTTATAATTCAAAACTCTAGTGTTGGCAGTATCTCACCAAGTGTGTAAAGTTTAAAATATCTGGGGCATGCCCCAGATATTTTTTTGATTAATTTTAAATTTTACATATTATGAACAGCGAAAAATTTTTAGACGACGATTTTTTAAAACAATTCAAAATAGGAGAAGAATTAACCTCTTTTCTGAAATCCATCCAAATTTGATAAGAGGGTTCAACTTTAAGAAAGTTAAACCCTCTATATTTTAAACTTAGACACTTTATAGGATAGTATCCTAGTGTTGCGTTTATGACTTGAATCCACCAATGTATAGAATTTAGTAGTTAATTATTTATTAATTCATTTTGATAAATTTTTTGTGCTTCAACCATTTTAGTTATTAAATATTGTAGCTTTACTTTGTTATCTATTGACTCTAAAACAAAATTTATTGAAATACCTGTTTAAATTGTTACCACTAACCCAAGAATAAGTTATTATTAGCCATGATTTCACTTGATGTATCATGGTGTGCTTTAAAATTTAGCCCTCTATTACTTTTTATTTGAGTGATATTGTAAGCCTTTGAAATAAGATGATGACCTCTCCATTTATCTGCTGTAATTTCTGTGTTTAAACTAATAAGATTGGTAAAATATATTGCAATGATTGCGCTGAGAAATTATCTATTTTTATGGCATACATTCTTTTTGCCTTTCCATCCCGAGTAAGTTGAACTGCTGTAACGGTTTTCTTTTTCTTGGTACATAGCTTCGTTCTACTTTTGTTTGTTCTTTACCTCCTATTATAAATTCATCTACATGAATGTCGACATTCATTGGATGAGTTCTGCCTGAAGAAATAGCTTATCTAACTTTTAACATGAAAAATCTAGCTGTTTTATGTTACTCCGTATGGAAACCCTATATAACTTGCTGATAGGCTTTTTGGGGTGTAGACATCTCAAAACAGATAAAAAAGGCTTTTCTTACACCATATTTAACCTTACGAAATAAGGTTTCTACTGTTGCCGATTCAGTATATATACAAATATTACATTGCCTAGAAAAATCAGTACGTGTTTGGCAATCTCTATGATTACATCTAGTATACTTAAATGGTATTTTAGCTTTAAGTAGAGCTATATATTCCTTACAATCTTCATCTACTTTAAAGCGATAAGAGAACTCTAGAAGATTTTGACTTTTAAATATATACATAATTTAATATCTTTGTTAGACATTAAGATACCAATTTAACTACTGGGCTCTATAAATGTATTTTAAATTATATAAAAAAATCATTAAAAAATGGAATATAGCGCCTGCTAAAGCAAAAGGGTGCCAAATAACATGATTATAAGGTATTTTGTGAATGGCATAAAAAAGAATACCTATGGTGTATGATGAACCGCCAGAAAAGAGTAATAAAATACCATTGGAATCAATGGTTTTTGATAAATTTGTGAAATCAAAAACAATAAGTCACACGGTTACTAGGTATAAGAACGTGTAAGAAAATTAAAATCTGACTATAAGAAACAGCTTTAAAGAAACTCCAGAAATAGCAATACTCATACTACCAAAAGTAAAACCCATCCTAAACTATTAGTAAGTGTAATTAATGAAACTGGGGTGTACGTTCCGGCTATAAGTACGTAAATACTAATATGATCTAGAATCCTGTAATAGTGTTTCCTTTTTCCATCCTTAACGACATGATATAAAGTAGACGCGGTAAATAATACAATAAATAGATATACCGTAAACAATAACACTAAAAGGCTCCAAATTGTCTTACTAGAATTAAAAACAATAAGTAAAACAAGCCCCGTTGTACTCAATAAAGCACTAATAACATGAGATCCTGCATTTAACTTTTCTTCAAAAGGAGATTGAATGTTATCACTCATCTTTTGGTGTTTTTTGATGTACCCATTTATCGGTTAAATCATAAAAATCAAAAGGAATAGCCGATTTTTGATTCACTAGTAATCCGCTTTGAAAATTTCGTTGTAAGATATCTTCAATTAAATAATCTTCTTCAACGTTTAAAGGGTCAAACTCGCGTTTTAAAGAAATATCAAACATACTTGCTGTTGTATTGTACCAAAAGGCTCTCCAACCGTTACGTAACTCTTTAACCAAATCAAAAGTTGTTCTTCCAGTTTGTCTATGCACTAACTTTACTAAAATTTGCCCTTCTGTACGTGACATTTTTTTTAGCTTTTTTGAAAACTCATCTTCAATATATTTCTGAATTTTTTTAGTATATCGTTTCTTATCTCGATTTCTAGTTAGTGTTGCTAAATGCTTGGTAAGTGAATCTAAGCGATCTGCAGCCATTTTTGCATATGGGTATACTTTCAGTGTTTTTCTGCGTAAAATCAAGTATCTAACACGCTCTTTCCTATTCTTAAATTTAAGTTTATGTAATAACATAACTTCATCTAAATCTATTGATGTTCTAGGTACAGAATCTCCAGCTACAATAATATATTCCACTTGTGTAGAATCTACAACTGTGTCACTTATTTGAGCGAACGCAAAAAAAGGAAAAAGAATGAATATGTATCTTAAAAAGTTCATCTATAAATTTGCAGAGCAATTATCTTTCCAAAATTAATAATTTAGAAGCTCTAAAACATTTATTTTAACCTGTTATTTCTATTTATATTATTATTTTAGTTGAAAATTTTAAAACATGGCAGAGAAAAGCATACTTAACAAAAAGTCTATGGACTTTTTAGAGAAATATTTAAATAATGCAGCACCAACAGGATATGAATGGGAAGGGCAAAAGCTTTGGATGGATTATTTAAAACCGTATGTAGACGAATTTATTACAGACACATATGGTACTGCTGTTGGGGTTATTAACCCAAAAGCAAAATATAAAGTAGTTATTGAAGGGCATGCCGATGAAATTTCATGGTATGTGAATTATATAAGTGATAACGGACTTATTTACGTGATTAGAAATGGCGGTAGTGATCATCAAATAGCACCAAGCAAAATTGTAAACATCCACACTAAAAACGGTATTGTAAAAGGTGTTTTTGGTTGGCCAGCAATACATACACGTAGTCGTGTAAAGGAAGAAGCGCCAAAACCAGACAATATTTTTATTGACTGTGGTTGTAAAACGAAAGAAGAGGTTGAAAAACTAGGTGTGCATGTTGGTTGTGTTATTACATACCCAGATGAATTTCACATTTTAAACGGAGATAAATTTGTTTGTCGTGCATTAGACAACCGTATGGGTGGTTTTATGATTGCCGAAGTTGCTCGTTTATTAAAAGAGAACAAAAAAGAATTACCTTTTGGACTTTACATTACAAACGCAGTACAAGAAGAAATTGGTTTACGTGGTGCCGAAATGATTACGGAAACAATTAAACCAAACGTTGCCATTGTTACAGATGTAACGCATGATACAACAACTCCAATGATTGAAAAGAAGACTAACGGTCATTTAGAAATTGGTGCTGGTCCTGTTGTTGCATACGCTCCAGCGATACAACAGAAATTACGTGATTTAATTACAGATACGGCTAATGAAAAGAAAATCCCTTTCCAACGTTCTGCGTTATCTCGTGCTACAGGAACTGATACCGATGCCTTTGCTTACAGTAATGGTGGTGTTGCTAGTGCTTTAATTTCATTACCATTGCGTTATATGCATACTACTGTAGAGATGGTACATAGAGACGATGTAGAAAATGTTATTAAACTTATTTACGAAGCACTTCTCAAAATAGAAGATGGCGAAACTTTTAGTTATTTTAAATAAACTTTGTAAATTTCTTTCTATGAAACTTAAAATAGTCGAGGAATTTTTAAAAATTAATTCAAGCCTCTTTTTGAGGCTTTTTTTTATTCAATGAAATTGTTTAAACTTTTTTTTAGATATATAGTGTTGATTTTTAGTAAATTAAGTCCTTTTTGGCTTTCTATTGTAGTATCAAACCTATTGAGTAGTGATCTATAACTGTCCATCCAAGCGTTCGTTTTTTCTACGGCGTATCTTTGTTCATAGAGTTCTTTGTTTAAATATTCATCTCTATCAACCTTCCCATTGCGTTTATTGAAACAGATATTAGCATTGACGTCCTTTTTTGAACATGATTATCTAAAACTCTTAGCATCAAATCCTGCATGAGCACTTAAAAACACCCTGTCTATTGGAATCTCTGCTTTTTCGAGTATTGCTGTTACAACTTCAAATTGTACTTCTATATTATAAAGATCATTATGGTTGCCAGCTATAATTTTTGACATGGTAAGAGGTAAGCCTTGTCTATCAGTAATGTAGAATGCATTGGTGGTCTTTCACTTTTTCCTAGCCTGATACTCAACTTGCTGATCTGCTCCTATAGCAGGAGTGTGACTCCCGTCAAGGTCAACACTAGATAAATCGAAATCTTTGCCATATTTGTGTAAAAGTTCCTCCCAAGTATTTTGCCATACATCAGATAAACACCATTTTCTAAAATGATAATAGACCGATTGCCAACTTAATGATAATCCTGAAAAAAGTGCTTGTACAGGTAAAAACTTCCATTGGGTACCAGTCTTTAGTTTATAAAGTATAGCATTTAAGAGCTCTACTAATGGAACACTTAAAGAAAACCTCTCTTGGCTTTAGGAATATAAGGAACAATTTCCATTTCTATCGTATTTTTATCAAGTACTGAGTACGCATTGGTTTGTAGTTTAGTATTTTATATTTAGAAACACAAATATCTACAATCCATTTTGTATTCTCAAAAAGTTTAAACCACTTCAATAAAATAAATACTATAAATTAAATTTCTAATAGTAATAATATTTAGAGGAAACTCAAACATAACATGAGACACTCTTAAAAAAATAGAAAGAACCAAGCCAAACCTAACTTATAATTATAACAATAAGACTTAGACAATTATTATTACTATAGCTTTTTTTAGCAGTTAAGTTATTTGACGCAAACATTATATTTCAATTGAAGGTATTGGATAAGTGAAATAAATATCAATCAGCTACAGTTATTTCAAAACAAGTGGAAGAAGACGGTTTTGAATATTTTGTATTAGCGTATAATGAAATATCTGTTGGCTACATTTCTATTAAAAAAGAAAGAGATTAGTTGTTTTTAAGCAAAATATATATGCTGAGTGATTATCGTAGGAAAAAGATAGGAAAAGCAGCAATACGATTTATTAAAGACAAAGTAAGAGCATACCAATTAAAAACTATCATACTAACAGTAAACAAAACAATACGAATACTATTGGAGCCTATGAAAAATTAGGTTTTGTTAATGTGCGTTCCTTGGTTAAAAATATTGGTGGTGGTTATCTAATGAACGATTATCAAATGGAGAAGTCTATATAAAAGCTACTGTGTTAATGTGTGAGTAAGAAATAGCTACCCCTCAATAACATCTCTATATTCCTCAAAAAAAGTTTCAAACAAATTCATATGTATATTAAAAAACTCCATAACATCTCGCCAGGAATTTTTGTTATGAATAGACACTTTGCTGTCTATTTGTACTAATACTCTAGAAATTTCTTTTTCATTATCTAAAAGGTATTCTTCGTGATAAATAGCTTTTGGCAAGTATTCATCTAGTAAAATAGATTTTAAAGCCTCAAGTTTTTCCCAATATTTAATGCGGTGTTCCAAGTCGTCTTCAAGATCAAGCACAACCATAGCGGTTTTATTATCAAAATAAAATTTAAAACTAAACCCTTTTAGTTTGGTGTTATATAAAACCCATTTCCGTGGAAATGACTTCCCAAAATTCGTCCAAAATTCTTCTCTTAATAATCTTGATTCATCTTTACTAAACATGCTTATTGGTTAATAATTGTTTGTTTCTAGGTTAATGATTTTAGTTATTATTTTACGGAATACAATTATATTTATAGGAACAAATTGCCAATAATTAATAACAATTATCTAAATTAAATAAGCAATACCAACACCTAAAATAATAGAAATAAATTTTGATAAATTAAATTTATGCCCGTCGCCACTTTCAAATAAAATGGTGGTTGCAATATGGAAAAATATACCAATTACTACAGCGTTAATAGCATGTGCTACATGCTCTGTTAATTCTACAGTACTAGAAACTAAAGTTCCAAGCGGTGTCATTATAGCAAATAATATTAAAAACCCTGTAATTTGTAGCTTAGTGTAATTGCTTTTAAATAAAAAGACACTTACTATCGTTGCAATAGGAATTTTATGAATTAAAACCCCATAAAGCATATCATTATGGTTGTTAATAGGGAAACCTTCTAAAAAGCTATGAATACACAAACTAATAAATAACAACCAAGGGAAAGCAGTTTCTTTTTTATGCACATGCACATGACCGTGTTCTGCACCCTTAGAGAATAATTCTAAAATAATTTGCAACATAATACCAGACATAATAAAAACACCAGTAATTTTGGCATCCAAATGCTCATAAACTTCAGGTAATAATTCAAAAAGTGTTAATGCTAGTAAAAAAGCACCACTAAACGAAAGTAGAAGCTTCGTGTTTAAAGACTTCTTATTTTTAGTAAAATAGGTAATAATAACACCTAGAATTACAGCATATATAGGAAAAAAAAACTTATTCATTTAATAACTAATATTCTATTTAAAACAATTTCCGAAACAGTGGTAATGCTTAAAAGTTGATTATCTACCTATCCTATTTAAAAATCATCACTAAACGTTCAGATGTTTTAGCATTAAATTTATTTAACTTGTAATCGCCAAAAACATCTAACAAATATACATCAGCTTGTTCAAAAAGCGCCTGAAAATCTTTTAAAGTAAACCCTCTTACGCGTTCTTGATAATTATAAGCCTTACCATCAACCTTAAAACTTATTTCTTTAAAAACATAACTTGCTCTAGTATAGCGTTTTAGGTTAAAAGTAATATCATCAACCGTTTTAACCTCCTCGGCAACTAAATTATCAATAACAAACTCACTATTCATAAAATCAATAACACCAAAACCAAATTCGTTTAAATTTGCCTTAATAGACTTAATCGTTTTTAAGTTATCTTCATCATTATCAAAATAGCCAAAACTAGTAAACAAGTTAAAAACAGCGTCAAACTTACTTTTATACGGTAAACACATGTTATGCTCATCAAAGGTTAAGGTATGATTTTCAAAATGCTTAGCAAATTTAATACTGTTTTCGCTCAAGTCTACACCTATAACATCATAACCAATTTTATTCAAATAGCGAGCATGTCTACCTTTACCACAAGCCAAATCTAAAACCTTACCATGTTCTGGTAAGTTTAAGTAATTAGTAAGTGTGTCCATAAAAGCCTGCGCTTCCGTATCATCTCTGTCTTTGTATAAAATATGGTAAAACGGTGTGTCAAACCACGACGAAAACCACTCTGTAGTATTGTTGCTCATATATTTGGTTGTGGGTTACCTTACGTTGCTCTGACAACCTAAGGTCAGGCTTTCCGCTATATCTTTTTAAAGGTCCGTACTCGTTATTACGAGGAGGGAGACGACGTTGTAATCTTTTTATCGATTAGCAGATTGCTTCGGTAAAGAAAAATTTACCTCGCAATGACGTTTCTATTTTTTTTAAAGGATGTCGCATCAATCCTTAACCCGAATTATCAATAAACTTTAACGTTTGCCGCAAAATTACGTTATTTTTGCAATTTATCAGACGAAAAAAATGGAAGAAAATTTCAAGATGGTTGCCAAAACATTATTTGGCTTTGAAGAGTTGCTAGCAAATGAGCTAACACAACTAGGTGCATTACACGTAAAAACAGGTACAAGAAACGTAAGTTTTACGGGAGATAAAGGCTTTATGTATAAAGCAAATTTAGGATTACGTACTGCCGTAAAAATCTTAAAACCTATTCATACCTTTAGAGTAACCAGCGAGAAAGATTTATACGATAAAATTTATAAAATGCCATGGGAAGACTATCTAAAACCCACTGGAACCTTGGCGGTAGATGCTACCATACATTCTCAATTATTTACGCACTCTCTATACATTGCGCAAAAAACAAAAGATGCTATTGTAGACCGTTTTAGAGATAACACAGGAGAACGACCAAATGTAGATTTAAAATTTCCAGACATTAAAATTAATGTGCATATAGATAGGCAGCAGTGTACCATTTCTTTAGATTCTTCTGGAGATTCTTTACATAAACGCGGTTACAAAACAGCAACCAACTTAGCACCAATAAACGAAGTATTGGCAGCAGGATTAATTATGTTATCTGGTTGGGATGGACAAACCGATTTTATGGATCCCATGTGTGGTTCTGGAACCATGCTTGCCGAAGCTGCTATGATAGCTTGTAACATACCACCAAACCTAATGCGTAAAGAATTTGCTTTTGAACGTTGGCCAGATTGGGATGTGGAGTTATTCGAAAAAATTGAAGAATCGCTTTTAAAGAAAACGCGCGATTTTCATCATAAAATAATAGGTTATGATAAAGCACCAAGTGCCGTAGCCAAAGCTATAGAAAATATTAAAAACGCCCAATTAGACGATTTTGTAGAAATTAAACATGAAGATTTCTTTAAAACTAGAAAAGGTGGCGACAGTGAATTGCATATGGTATTTAACCCGCCTTACGGTGAGCGTTTAAATATAGATATGGAAAAGTTTTACGCCAATATTGGTGATACTCTCAAACAAAATTACCCAGGTACAGATGCTTGGTTTATTACCTCAAACCTAGATGCACTAAAGCATGTTGGTTTAAGACCTTCTAGAAAAATACATTTATTTAATGCGAAATTAGAATCGCGTTTGGTTAAATATGTGATGTACGAAGGCAGTAAGAAGGGAAAATATATGAAAAATAAGTAAACAAAAAAATCCTGCGATGGCAGGATTTTTTTGTTTGGGTTACGTATAAAAATAGTTCGTTATTTGAGCTCGAGGATTTTCCGAAGGAAAATCGGAGTTAGTAAATAGACTCTGGCTTCTATGTTTTGCACTAAAATACGTGTTATTTTTTATAAGGAGTTAGCTTTAGTTATTTTGGTCACTTTCTTTAACTGTATTATTTCCTACCTGTAATATATATGAATTTGAAGGATTTATATTTAAGATTTCATTGCGATTAAATGTTTCATTTATCACATTATAATTCAAATTAATAGATGTTTTTTCAATTACAATTGTTGTTTGCTCTAACTTTTCCTTAGCTTCAAATAAAGGTGAGATTCCTCCAATAAAACCACCGAGCGCTCCAAGAACAATAATAGTTTCTTTTATTTTTCCAATTATATCAGTCCAATTGGTATAATCAGAGTCTAAATTTGTGAGTACTTTATTTAAATAATTTAAAAGTTGTTTCTTACTTTTTTCAGTTATAGAGTTATCTTGTTTAATAAGTTCTATAGCTTCTAAAATCAATTGCTTTATTTGTACTTTATTTGAGTTTTTAGGTTCATAGAATCCATTTATTTTTAAATTTCCATTTCTGTGTTTTAAAGTTTTGTTTGCATCGTTTATCAATTCGATTGTTCTATCATATATTATTCCAAACTCACTTTCTATTCTATGAGAACTCTGAGGTGGGAAAATCAGATTTAGAACTCTGGAACGTTTAGACCTCCTATCATAAATACTTAAAGACTCATTAAGTTGGTCTATTATTTTAATATATTCTTCATGTTTTTCTTTTCGTAAATAAGTTAAATCTTCAATCGAATTTAAAAACTTGGTTGCAGTACCTTTGAATTGTAATTTCTTTTCATAAGGAAATTTTTTAGCAGAAAACTCCTCAAGAAAGCTCAGGTAATAGTTAGAGATTTCCTGGTAATTATTAGCAGAAAGATTTAAATAATCGTTAAATGTCATTTTTTTGGTAATTAAAGCTAACGTGTTCATATAAGAATAGTAGCGGATTTTCACTCACTAACTTTTCGGTTAAACAGAGACCTTTTTTATATCTACTTTGTTTCGTTTTAGCTATTAAATCGCTATTATTTTTATACATTGTTAGCAGTAGTTATTATTGTTCTGAATGTTCCAATATATTTATTTTCTTCAATTTCTTTTTCTTTTCGTGTTTCTATTTCTACATAGAATTCGTTGAATCCACAAATTAAATCAGCAATGTAAAGACCTTTTCCACTTCCAGTTATATTTGAAATATTCTCGCCTCTAAAATGTTTGTCTTTTAATTTTGATACTTCCTTATCTGAAGGAAGAATAGCTTTGTTTGAAACTATAATTTTATTCAATTTTCCATTTATATTTTCAAATTCACAGTTTATGGGTGAGTTACCATAATTATATTTTATAGCATTTTCAAATAAGATGAAAGGTAGTAAATCGATTATGTCATAACATTCAAACTTACAACTTGAGCTACCAGATAAAAATATTTTTGTTTTAAGTTCATGGGTTATCACTTCTAAACATTGCTTTGCTTTATCAAATTTCTTGTAAAGAACTACATTGTTTTTTGGCGAAACCTCAATTAATTCTGGATTCAATGTGAAGTCATAAGCATTCAGTCTTGCGCTAATTAATTGTGTTGTAGATAAAATATTTTTACTTCTCAAGTTTACATTTTCATCAAAAATCCTCTTTTTTTCTAAGTCTTTTTTTAGAGTATAAGCTTGTTTTTTTAAAATATTGTTGAGTTTCCTTAATTCGTGTAATGTATCGTCTAAAATTTCTTTTTTAGTGGATATTTTAGAACTTTCTTTATCGTGTTTTCTTATTAGATGTTGTTTAGCGTTTACTCGCGCATTAATAGCCTGAAAATAACCTTTTAATCTTTCAATAACATCTAAGGTATGCACAGGTTTTGAATCTTTTTTATTCGTATTCCTTTTGCTTAGTTTTTTATCGTAGTTTCTTTCTATTAATATTGAGGTATAGTTTTCGTTATTGGTATTAATAGTTGAGAAACCATAAGGACAAATGAATATTCCGTTTTTTCCTTTTATAGATTTATAATGTTTCTTACGTTTTGTATTAAAATTCCGACTACAGAAAGTAAATGGATTTTCAATAATACCTTTTTCGAGCTTGCCCTCTTTATGGTCATAATAAGGAAATATCTTAGCTTCATTCATAAACTATCCAATTAAAGCTTTAAAAATAATACTAGCTGTAAATGATTGAATAACTGCTCTAATATCTTTATCAATTTCATTATTAAGTTTTGTGCTCGGAAAATTAGCTAAACTTTTTCCAGAAATTATATTGTTTACATACTCATTTTCTAATTTCACAATTTCAAAAAGTGAAACATTATTTTTAATTAAAAAGTCTCTTAATTTCAACCATTTTTTTTGTGGGTTAGCTGCTGATTCAATTGCGTTATCTAAGTTTTCAACCCATTCGTCTCCATCCAAATCTTTTTTAAAAACATAATCTGCAAGACGAAAGAATTTATTATAAGTAGGGTCGTGCGTATAACCTGTGTAAGCAATTATTGTTTTAAAAGGGTACTTTTTATATAACTCAGATATGACATGTGCTCCTTCATATTTACTGTCAAATATTTTACCAACGCCATTTATATCACACAGAATTACTTCATATTCTTTAGCACTTTCAATAGATTGGATATCGCTAAAATATGTTATATCAAATCGATGATTTTTTAGATGTTCTAAATACTCGAATTCGTTATCATCAATAACTAAAACTGGTACTTTAATTCTGTCAACTTTATTTAATTTTAGACTTGGTTTGTTTAGGTCTTTTATCGATTTTGGTTCTCCTAAGTGTATGAACATATTATTTATTTCTTTTTTTTATAAAGTTGGTTTTAATTACTGTTAACGTAAAGATAAGGTTCCATTTCAATGAACTTTATCGGTTTATAAGCAAAATTAGGATATACGTAGTATAATGTCAATACGCACTTGTAAGTATTTATTAACAATAAAAATAAGTCTTTTATTAAAAAGTATATAAATGCTTTTTGCTGTGCTATATATTCTTATTCTCTTCAAAAAAACAAAGTAATGCCTTTCACTCCATTTTTAAAACAAACGTAAACGAGAAATTAAGTTATAGATAAACTACTACAAATCAATGCTTACTATATTAAATATTGATGGTTCTAAAGGTTAAATTTATTCTTGGAATTTTCACTTTTTTGGTTGGAGGTAAACGGTGAAGCCAATTTGTTTGTGTTTTCCCTTTCATGACTAATAAACTGCCTTTTTCTAAATACACGGAAACCGTTTGTTTACTTTCTTTATGTTTAAATGAAAATTTGCGTTCTGCTCCAAAACTTAATGAACCAATGGCTCCATTTTTTTTCAAATCTTTTTCGCCATCACTATGCCATGCCATTCCTTCGTCGCCGTTATGATATAGATTAAGCAAACAAGAGTTAAATGTTTCTCCTGTTTTATGTTCTATAATGTTTTTGAGTTCTAAAAGTTCTTTAGTCCACGGTAAAGCAGATTTTGTGGTTTTAGAATAGGTGTAATTAAATGGTTTGTCGCCATACCAAGCTACTTTACGTTTGGTGATAATTAATTTTCCAAAAATGATAGCTTTATCGTTTACCCATTCAATATGCTGTAGTAATTGGTTGAAATAATATTGCGCCTTTTCAATGTTCATTACTGGACCGTAATAATTTACTTCACCATCAAAAGGTAATATGTTGGGGTTTGTTGAGGTATTAAATAAGTCCATTTTTTCAAATTTTATAATAGGTACGCAAACAATGTCTGCAAGGTCTAAATTTAAGTATTTTGGCTTGTTTGGTTATATTGAAAAAAACGTGATTTTTGATTTTCATCGTTTACCCGATTTGCATTGCAAAGTTCTGTAAATTTATAGATAAATAATTTCTTTTTTGTTTTATTGTTTGATGAAGTTTAATGCTTTTCGTTATCACGAGGCATTTTTTACGACGACGTAATCTCTTTAATTGAATATTTAGAGTTTAAAAAGATACTAATTTATGCTTTAGGGTTAATAGTAAACAGATTGCTTCGTGCCTAGTAATGCCGGAAAGTTTAAACTTTGATAAAGAAATGTATAAATTGCCATATTTAACTTTTTTGTAGAGAGACATAATTTGTACCTTCCTCAAAAAACAAAACCATGTCTTTTAATCATACTTTTAAAGCAAACATAAACTGGAAATTAGGAGAAGAAGATACCACAACAAACCCCAGACGTTTTAGCCGCAACCATACCGTTACTATTGATAAAAAGTATGAGGCATTGCAAGTGTCTGCCGCAAAAATGTTTCGAGGTGAAGAGTCACTTTATAATCCAGAAGATTTGTTGCTTTCGGCATTAGCATCTTGCCATATGATGTCTTATTTATATGTATGCTCTCAAAACCAAATAGAGGTATTAAATTATACCGATAATGCGGAAGCTATTTTGGAAGTTGAATCTACAGGAAGCGGTAAGTTTACAAAAGTAATTTTAAATTCTATTGTAGTCATAAAAAACGAAAGTCAAAAAGAATTGGCTTTGAGCCTGCACGAAGAAGCTAACAAATTATGTTTTATTGCTAATTCTTGTAATTTCCCTATTACCCATAGGGCGGAGGTATTAATTGAAGGTTTTTAAATTATTAGACTCAATTCTTGTTTTATCCTGATTATGCGATTTCTTACACGCGTTCGAAATGACAATACATTGTAAACTAATTTTCTAGTTTACTGTTGATGGCTTGAATAATAGATTTTATATCGCTTAAATAATCAAACCAAAGGGTTTCGGTATTTCTTTTAAACCAAGTGAGTTGACGTTTTGCAAAACGGCGTGAATTTTTTTGAATCTCGGAAGTAGCGAATTCTAGAGTCCATTCACCATTTAAATAGTTGAATATTTCTTTATAGCCAACCGTGTTTAAGGCGTTTAATTCTTGATATGGTAATAAGGTTTTAACTTCTTCTAGTAAACCAGCATGCATCATAATATCAACACGTCTGTTTATACGATCATACATTATTGGTCTATCTGCCGTTAAACCAACGGTAATGGTCTTAAAAGGACGTTTTCCTTTATCTTTATTTAAAAAAGAGGAGTAAGGTTGCCCAGAACCTATACAGATTTCTAAGGCTCTTATTAACCGATGCGGATTATCTAAAGCTATGGTGTTGTATGATGTTATGTCAAGTTCTTTGAGTTGTTCTTGAAGGTGTTCTATACCTTTTTCTGCTAAAGTAGTGTTTAGTTTTTCTCTAATGGAAGCATCTACTGTTGGAAAATGGTCTAAACCATTGTTTACGGCATCTACGTATAAACCAGAACCACCAACCATAACAACGACGTCTTTGGTTTTAAAAAGTGTATTTAAGCATTGTATGGCTTCTTTTTCGAAAGTGCCAACGCTATAATTATCGTGTATAGATTTGTTGTGTATAAAATGATGTGGTGCCGGGGCAAGCTCATCTGGTGTTGGTGCGGCAGTACCAATTTGCATTTCTTTAAAAAACTGACGGGAATCTGCCGAAATAATTTCGGTTTTAAAGTGTTGAGCTAGTTTGATGCTTAAGGCTGTTTTACCTATGGCCGTTGGCCCTACTATAGATATTAAATATTTGTTTGTAGTATTGATAACTTGTCGTTTTTTTAAGAAGTGTAAAGGTAAACTGAAAAACCAAATTGACCAATTGCTTGCTTGCTAAAATTATTTTTGCAGATACGTTGCGTTAAGGATTGAAACGGCATCCTTTTGTTTTTCTACGGTTTTAAAAATATACTTAGATGAAAGGACGTTGTTATTTAAAGATTATGTCCTAAGCAAGTATGATAAAACAAAAGATATAGAGGAAAGCCTGACCCTTTTTAGGGTAACGCCCAAAAGATTTTAATGATTGAGTTTTTCTCCGCAATTATAGCAAAAATCGGCATTGTCTTTATGGTTTTCTGTAGAACAGTTTGGACATGATTGCGAATTAAGATGTATGTCTTCGTGTTTTTCGTCGCCATTTTGAGTTGCAATTTCGGTTGTTACAATACCGGTTGGTACTGCTATAATTCCATAACCTAATACCATGACCAATGATGCAATAAATTGACCTAACGGCGTCACTGGAGCGATATCTCCATAACCAACCGTGGTAAGTGTAACGATACACCAATAGACGCTTTTTGGTATGTTAGTAAAACCGTTTTCTTCACCTTCTACCAAGTACATTATGGTACCAAGAATTATAGATACTATTATTACGGCAAATAGAAATACAGATATTTTTACACGACTTGCTTTTAAAGCTTTTACTAATGTGTTTGATGCTCCTAGATAACGTGCTAATTTTAGAATTCTAAAGACTCTTAACAATCTTAACGCACGAAGCGCTGCAAGGGCATGAAGACCGCCAAATAAAAGGGATACGTATTTAGGTATGGTTGATAATAAATCTATCATGCCATAAAAACTAAAAACATAACTTAAAGGTTTTTTTACTGTAACTATTCTTGCTATGTATTCTATTGTAAACAGAATGGTAATTATCCATTCTGAAATATTTAGAATGTCATGATATTTATTATCAATACTTTGTACACTTTCTAGCATAACAAGTATAATACTTGCTATAATTACAAATAATAGAACAATGTCAAAAAGTTTACCAGAAGGAGTGTCGGCTTCATAAATGACTTCATGAAGTTTTGTTTTCCAATGTCTTTTTTGTTTTGTTCTCATATGTTCCAAAAATAGGAAAAAAGTTTGATTATTTTTTCTTTAGAAGAATGATTGAGTTGTTTTGTATGTCTACATACTTTTCCGAAATAGGCTTTTAATGAGGTATAATAATCTGAAAGATACATGGTAGAATTTAAATTGTATCTAAGTATAATATTTACTTTGTTGCCTACCACGTTGGTTGAAAAATTTATGTGCACTCCGTTATCTGGTGAAGCAAACACAGCATTATCTTTGAAATCTTTATCGGCATCCTTCCACGTTTTTGTATAATGTTGTTTTGTGCCGTCTGGAGCGTTGAATGTTTTTAGTTCGTATTCTACTCTAGATAAATAATTTCGCTTAGTAGTCATATAATCTTCTTCAATGAAAGCAGGCATGTCTTTCATTGCATAAACATTAATAGAACAACCTGCGACAGCTCCTCTTGAAGTAGATAGACATTCTTTTTTTATCTCAGAAGTTTCAATAGCAAGTTTTTGTTGACCTACTAGTTTTATATGATATTGCCAAAATCCAGGAATACTTGTTTTATATTCACTATATAGTTTTGGAATCTCACTTTGAAAATTCCCCCCTTTATATTTGAACATAAATGGGGAAACAAGTTTGTAACTATAAGTAATTACAGAACCTGGTTTTATGTTTGGTAATGTAAATTTAACTAAGGTGTAGTTTTCATCGTATTTTTCTCTAAAAATGTTTTTAGCTAATAATTTAGTTTTTACAACTTGCCCGTTTACTTCATTGTAAGTAGTACCAATAATATCTTTTACTTTTTCGTTTTTGTTATTACTATTATATAAGTATAGTGTAATGTTGGCATTATTAAAACCCTCTTGGTTTAATATTTTTATTTTATGCTTGACTTCTGTTCTTAGATCATAATCACTAGCATCTACATGGCTATTTCCTTGTTCATATATAACTAAAGCATTAGCTGTAGAATCTTTTTTAAATGTTCTAGCTTGAATATCTGCAAGTGTAACTCTGTAGTTTTCTGAATTATAATTTTCTTACGAGTATGAAAAATACTTGTTAATAGGAGTAGGTAAAGGAAAAGATGTCTCATGCTTAATCGAGGTTAATAATCTTTAATCTTTTACTGTTTTTTCTAATGTAGTTTTGAATGATATGCTGAGAGTCTCTATTGTTTTCCATTCTTGTAATAATAGATTGTAAGACTTCAATATTATTTATTTGATAGTTTAAACTAACGAATCCTAAACCTTTAAAAATACCGTTTTGAATAAGAATAGCGCTGCGTTCATCAACATCACGACCTCTGTCTACAATAACCATATTCTTATTTTCATAACTGTTTCTAGCTATTAATTGTTCTACACGTTGGTTATAGTCATTTGGAGTTTCTTTTTCTACACAAGCTCCATTACAGGCTTTTACATCATGACTAAAACAGCTTGTTTTAGTTTTTTGTAAACCAGTAAGTTTATGGCATAAATTGTATTCTTCAACAACTTTTTCCATAAAGCTTTTAGCGCTTTGTCTATTTGTAAAGGTTGTAATATTGCTTTTTCGTCCGTCTGCCGCATCAATTTTTAAGTTGATATAACCGTTGTTATCTGTGAAACTATACAACGCATGCGAAAATATTCTACGACGCAAAGACCTGTTATATATTGGGTTGTTACGTTTTATTTCTTCACTTTCTTTTAAAAGTGCAACTAATTCGCTTCCTGTTGCATCATAAGTAACAGAGGCAACATGTAATTGAATTTTTTTTGATTTTTGATTGGTATTTGTGAAATGCTGATTAACTCGCTTTTTTATATTGTTACTTTTTCCAATATAAATAATATCACCATTGGCTTTATGTATATAATACACGCCAGTTATAGAAGGCAAGGTCTCTAAAATATTTAGATGTTTTGCTGCTAATCGTTTTTTAGGGTTTAAATTAATAGACTCTTTAATGATGGTTTTCTCGGTATCTTTATCTAGTAATAATTTAAAAAGTTTTACCGTTGCAAGTGCATCTCCAGAAGCTCTATGACGATCTGTAACAGGAATACCTAAAGATCTCACTAATTTACCTAAACTATAAGAAAGCTGGTCTGGAATTAATTTTTTTGATAATTCAACAGAACAAAGTGTTTGTCTTTCATAGTCAAAACCTAAGCGTCTAAATTCTGTAGATAAAATTCTATAATCAAATTGGGCATTATGTGCAACCAAAATGCAGTTTGTAGTAATTTCTACAATACGTTTTGCTACCTCATAAAATTTAGGAGCATTACGCAGCATATTACTGTTAATACCTGTTAAATTCACTACAAAGGGTTGTATTTCTCGTTCAGGATTTACTAAGCTTATAAATTGATCAACAACTTCATGTCCATCATATTTATAGATTGCAATTTCTGTAATGCCTTCTTCATTAAACTTACCACCAGTAGTTTCTATGTCTAAAATTGCGTAAATAAGCTTGTTATGTTTTAAATTGAATAATTTCTTGTACCAAATATACTACTTCCAACTCTAACCATTGTGCTTCCGCAATCAATAGCTAATTTGTAATCACCGCTCATGCCCATGCTTATGGTTTGCATGCTACAGTTAGTCGTTTTAAGTTTTTTTAAATTTTCAAAACTAAATTTTAATAGATTGAATTCTTGTTCAACCAGATTTAAATCTTCTGTAAACGTTGCCATACCCATAACACCAATTATTTTGATGTTTTTTAATTCTGAAAATTCTTCAGTTTGAATGATACTTGATACTGTGTCAAAAGTCATTCCAAATTTAGAGTCTTCGGATGCTATTTTTATTTGGAATAAACAATTGATTATTCTGTTATGTTTTAGTGCTTGTTTATTAATTTCTTGAAGAAGCTTGTAATTATCTACACCATGAATTAAATTAACAAATGAAGCCATGTATTTCACTTTATTACGCTGTACATGTCCAATCATATGCCATTCAATATCCTTTGGCATTTCTTCATGCTTCTCTGCCATTTCTTGAATTTTATTTTCTCCAAAAATGCGTTGACCTCCATTATAAGCTTCCATTAAATTGCATACCGGTTTTGTTTTTGAAACGGCAACAAGGGTAACGTGTTCTGGTAATGATGATTTTATATTTAAAAGGTTTTTAGAAATACTCATTAAATATGATTAACTATTTTAAAAATTGCGTTGAAACTTTCTCTGCTTTTTTACTTTCAGAATAGTCATAAAAACCTTCTCCAGATTTCACACCTAATTTACCAGCATTAACCATGTTTACTAATAATGGA
The DNA here is from genome assembly GCA_938003745.1 of uncultured Algibacter sp. Taxonomy (GTDB): domain Bacteria; phylum Bacteroidota; class Bacteroidia; order Flavobacteriales; family Flavobacteriaceae; genus Postechiella. The sequence continues at coordinate 28,346 of CALKXS010000135.1, read as the reverse complement.
CATGGTGCGTATTTAGGATTCTTAAAACCGTTATACATGACATTTAAGATGGATAAACAAACATCTAAACCAATAAAATCTGCGAGTTGTAATGGACCCATTGGGTGTGCCATACCTAGTTTCATTACGGTATCTATTTCTTGTACACCTGCAACGCCGTTGTATAGTGTTTCTATGGATTCATTAAGCATTGGCATTAAAATGCGGTTGGCAACAAAACCAGGGTAATCGTTAACTTCTACAGGTTCTTTACCTAAAGTTTTTGATAATTGCATTATGGTATTAGTCACTTCATCTGTAGTGTTATAACCTTTAATAATTTCTACCAATTTCATGATAGGAACTGGATTCATGAAATGCATACCAATAATTTGATCTGGTCTAGAAGTAACAGCTGCTATTTGAGTTATAGATATAGATGAAGTGTTTGTAGCAAGAATAGCATTTTTTGGAGCAAATTCATCTAGTTGTTTAAAGATTTTAAGCTTTAAATCTAGATTTTCTGTGGCTGCTTCAACAACCAAATCTACATTTTTAATACCTTCTTTAGTATCTGTAAATGTTGTGATGTTTCCTAAAGTAGTGTTTTTGTCTGCATCTGTAATTTTTTCTTTTGCAACCATTCTATCTAGATTTCTAGATATGGTATCTAATCCGCGTTTAAGAGATGCGTCACTAATATCAATAAGGTTAACTTTAAATCCGCTTTGAGCGGAAGTATGTGCTATACCGTTTCCCATGGTGCCAGCACCAATTACAGCAATATTTTTCATAAATATTTGTTTTTACATCCGTGAAAACGGAAAAATTTCATAAAATATTATTAGACTAAAAACAATCAATAATTTGTGTTGCAACTCTTAAGGCTTCAGTACCATCATGTAAAGTAACAACTGGTGTTGTATTGTTATTTATAGCATCTGCAAATGTTTCTAACTCGTCTAAAATCGAGTTGTTATCTGCAATTTCAGGATTATCAAAATAAATTTGTTTTTTAACCCCTTCTGCATTTTGTAAAATCATATCAAAATCCCCAGGATTATTAGGAGCATCTTTCATTTTAACAACTTCACATTTCTTTTCTAAGAAATCAACAGATATATAAGCGTCTTTCTGGAAAAAGCGTGCTTTACGCATTTTTTTAAGAGAAATTCTACTCGCCGTTAAATTAGCTACACAGCCATTTTCGAACTCTAATCTTGCATTCGCTATATCTGGAGTATCACTAATAACAGAAACACCACTAGCAGAAACACTCTTAACTTTAGACTTTACAATGCTTAATATAATGTCTATATCATGAATCATTAAATCTAAAACTACAGGAACATCTGTGCCTCTAGGATTAAATTCTGCTAATCTATGCGTTTCAATAAACATAGGTGATTTTATATCGTGTTTTACGGCTATAAATGCTGGGTTAAAACGTTCTACATGTCCAACTTGTCCGCGTAGGTTGTTTTCTGCTAGAAGCTCTCTAATATGTTTAGCCTCTTCAACAGTGTTTGTGATTGGTTTTTCTATGAATATATGTTTTCCTTTGGCTATAGCTTGCTTTGCACAATCATAATGTGATAATGTTGGTGTTACAATATCTACAACATCTACAGCTTCAACAAGAGCATCAATAGAATCGAAAAATTTATAACCAAATTCGGCTTCTACTTTCTTTCCATTAGTTTCGTCAGCGTCATAAAACCCAACAAGATTGTATTTTTCAGATTGATTAAGAAGTCTTAAATGTATTTTTCCTAGATGGCCTGCACCAAGTACACCAGCGTTTAGCATATTTTTTTACGTTTTCAACAAAAATAAGATATTTAATAGTTGGATTTTATAAATCTAGCTTAAATTTTTATTGCTTATTTTTTCGTTAATATTTCTAATCAAAATAGTTTTTTTGCGTCAAAATCTTTGATTAGTTTTAACATTGTAAATTTAATAACTATTGGAAGATACATTTAAGCATAAGGGATTAAGATATAAATTGGTTAACATTTTAAAGACCAAGAATATAAAAGATGAAAAAGTTTTAAAAGCTATAGGTAATGTACCAAGACATTTATTTATGGATTCTGGTTTTTTAGATCATGCCTATCAAGACAAAGCATTTCCTATTGCTGCAGATCAAACCATATCTCAACCTTATACAGTAGCATTTCAAAGTGAGTTATTACAAATTAAATCTGGTGATAAAATTTTAGAAATAGGAACAGGTTGTGGTTATCAAACGGCAGTTTTGTTAGAACTTGGAGCTAAAGTTTATAGTATTGAGCGTCAACAAGAGTTGTTTAAAAAAACGAGTAAATTTTTACCAAAATTAGGCTATAGAGCTAAACAATTAGTTTTTGGTGATGGTTATAAGGGCTTAGTTGAAGAGGCTCCTTTTGATGGTGTTATTGTAACTGCTGGTGCGCCTTATGTACCAAAGCCATTGTTGAGTCAGTTAAAAATAGGGGGAAAGCTTATTATCCCTGTTGGCGAAGATGTGCAAATAATGAATATGTTTATTAGAAAAGGACAAAAGGAATTTGAGCAAGAGGAATTTGGTGAATTTCGTTTTGTGCCTCTGTTGGAGGATAAAAATTAAGATTATTTACCTTTATTTCTTATAAAATGGTATTCTATAAGAAATAGAATAACTATAACCAACACCAATACCAGCACTGTCAAAGGTTTTATTAAAACCAGGGATATATATATTTGTGAAGTTATCTGGTTCGGTTTCAGAAATTTTTGTTTTTAATTGCACATTTAGTCCTAAATATAAATTAGTGAAAAGCTCTGCTTTTATACCAATTATTAGTTCTAACCAAAAAGCAGTTAAGCTATCAAATTTTACTTTTTCATTTGACGTGAATTGCGAACCCCAATATTGATTTGTATTATATACATCTAGACTGTTAAGTGTATGACCAAAAGAACTAGCCCCAAGACGAAACCCGGTATAAACCATATTATCCATATCTAGCCAATTCTCATACATATTAAAATCAACTCCAGCTTTTAAATATGATCCTTTGGTTGTAATATCAAGATAATTTGTGACATCTATTTTTTCTTCAATACCCATTTCACCAGCTATAAAAAGATTCTTTTTTATTCTGTAATCTGCTATAATTTCAAAACCAGAATAGTCTTCATCTAAAAAAGAACGTACAGTTTTTGAAACATCAGCACCAACTCTAAGTCCATATTTTAATTGGACTTTTATAGAGTCATTTTCGGTACTTGGTATACTATCATTTTGGGCGTTTACAGAACTATTAAAACAAAATATTATAAACGCAATGCTATTAATGAAATAAATTAAAGTGTGTTGTTGTTTCATCTTCTATAGGTTGACTATCGTTTGCAGATTCTTCTTTTAATATCCAATTATCATTATCTGGCTCGATTATGATTTCTACATCATTGAAAATAGTTTTAAAGCCACAGGCTCTTGATACAAAAATAAGTTCTGGTTTGTAATTGATTGTTATAATATCTTGATTTCCTGTATCATCAGTAAAATTATCTGGAGTGTCATTATTATCATAATCCTTAATAAGAATATATTGTGTTGATATTGACATTTCTCCAGTGTCAGGGTTTACTGTTTTAAGAGGAAGGTTAATATTGTCTTCTTGGGTAAAAGTACTAAGTGCAAATTCATTTCCTACTCCAGCTATAAGTAAGTTAAATACATTCTTACTATTCTCTTGATTACCAAAATCAAAGAAGTCAATAAGTAGTTTTGGCGTTGTAGATGTGCTTTCGGGGCAAATATCATCTCGCTCGCAACTTATAGTTATTCCTATCATTAAAATAATAATTGGAATTATGATAAATTTAAAATATTTCATTTTTAACATGTCTTTGCACTTAAAATTTAGCGTTTTTCTAAGAGTACAACATTTTCTACGTGAAATGTTTGCGGAAACATGTCTACTGCCTGTGTTTTACTCACTTTATACATGGCATCCATAAGCTCTAAATCTCTAGCTTGTGTTGCGCTATTACAACTTACATATACCACTTTTTCTGGAGCAATATTTAGTATTTGCTGTACCACATCTTTATGCATTCCATCTCTTGGTGGGTCTGTAATAATAACGTCTGGCTGTCCATGTGTAGCTATAAATTCATTATTAAAAACATGTTTCATGTCTCCAACAAAGAATTCAACGTTATTAATAGCATTTAATTGTGCATTTTCTTTCGCAGCAGTAATGGCATCAAGAACAGATTCTACACCAATCACTTTTTTAGCTTGTTTTGCTACAAATTGAGCAATGGTACCAGTACCTGTATATAAATCGTAAACTAACTCGTTTCCAGATAGATTAGCAAAGTCACGAGCTATTTTGTATAACTCAAAAGCTTGATCTGAATTTGTTTGATAGAATGATTTGGCATTAATTTTAAATTTTAAACCTTCCATTTCTTCAAAAATATGGTCGTTACCTTTATAACAAATCACTTCTTGATCATAAATAGTATCATTACCTTTTCCGTTAATAACATATTGTAATGATGTTATTTGAGGAAAAGTTTCATTAATAAAATCTAAAAGTAATTTTCGTTTAACTTTGTCCTCTTTGAAAAACTGAACGAGTACCATAATATTTCCCGTACTTGACGTACGAATCATCATGGTTCGTAATAATCCTGTTTGATTACGTGTATTATAAAATTCTAAGTCATTTTCAAGTGCAAATTTTTTGACACTATTTCTAATAGCGTTTGAAGGATCGGCTTGTAAGTGGCACTTATTTAAATCTAAAATCTTATCCCACATACCAGGAATATGAAAACCAAGAGCATTTCTGTCTCCCAAATCCTTATCAGATTGTACTTCTTGCAATGTTAACCAGCGGCTATCACTAAAAGAAAATTCCATTTTATTTCTATAGAAATATTGATTAGCAGAACCCAAAATAGGCGTAACCTCAGGTAATTCTATATGACCAATACGTGTTAAGTTATTAGTAACTTCTTTTTGCTTATAAAATAATTGATGGTTATAAGCCATGTTTTGCCATTTACAACCACCGCAGGTTCCAAAATGCTCACAAGCAGGTTCTGTTCTTTTATCAGATAAGGTATGGAAAGCGGTTGCTTTCCCCTCATAATAAGATTTACGTTTTTTAAATGTTTGAACATCTACCACATCACCAGGTACAGCATTTGATAAAAATATAACTTTACCATCTGGTGCTTTACCAATAGTTTTACCTTTTGCTCCGGCATCAATAACTTCTACGTTCTCAAAAACTTGTTTTCTATTTTTTCTTCTAGACATGCTGCAAAAATAATAATAGCAATAAATATATGTTGTTTTATTTCAATTAACTTTAAAGAGATTTTAAAATTCATTGAAAATAAAATGAACCTTTCTTAATTTTTGATGCCTTTAGGGTATAAGTTTGGATTTATTAATGAATAAAAATCAAAATAAAATAGATGCGAAGTTGGTTTTGGATATTCAATCTGGAAACAAAATAGCTTTTATACAATAGGTAAAATGATGGCACAGAGTATTTTGCGAAAAATCTTTTGGATAATTAAAAATACCGATGTTTAAAAAGATATATATCAAGATACTTGGAATGTTATCATGGATAAAATTTATGATATAAATGACCCGAATAGCTTAAAAAGTTGGACATTACGTATTGTTTATAATAAATCTTTAGACGGGATTAAAACTAATAATAAAGCGCAAATACTATCATGAAATTATAAAGATGAACAGGCTATTTTAGCTGAAGAATCAATTCTTGAATTAGACGAAAGAAAACAGGAAGTACTAAAAGCTGTTGATAACTTACCAACACATCATGAAGAAATTATTCGTTTGTTTTATATAAATGATTATTCCTTAAAAGAAATAGCAAGTACGTTGAATATATCTGCAGGAACTGCGAAGTCTCGATTATTCCATGCTAGATAAAAATTAAAAAAGATATTAACATAAAATATAATATCATGAAAAATAATATGTAAGATATAGATAAATTAATAAAAGAAACGTTAACTGAAGAAGAAGCTAAATTCTATGATGGTTTAGAAGAACAGGGGTTGTTTGAGATCGTAGGTGGATTGCTTAAAGGAAAAAACTCATGGCTAACATTATTATTATACATAGTAAAGACCATAGTTTTTGGGTTGCTTATTTATTGTATTATTCAAACATTTGATGTAGATTGAAAGAATAAATTAAATAGAAAAAAGGGACTACTTAAATAGTCCCTTTTTTTTATTTAATAAGGAAGTTTAATTTTTATTAAACTTTTTAAGAATTTTATCCATTTGTTTTCCTGCGGCTTCACGACCGCCTAAACCAAACGATAAGATAATTGTTAATGCAACAGTTCCTAAAGAAATTCCAAATGCAAGGTTTATAATTTCATTAGCAATACCCATAGTTCTTAGACCTATTGCTAAGAAAATTGATATAATAGCTATTTTTATAATAGAAGCAACAAAACTGTTGTCATCATTTTTGGCAAAGTTTTTTGCAGCAATATTAGCAATCCAATTTCCAGTAGCAAGAATTACTAAACCAAATAATATTTTACTAGTATAATTAGTTATAGTAAATAATGTTTCAGATAAATGAGTGAATTCTAATTTTTCAACTGCACTTGTTATTCCGAATAACATAATAAAGAAATATACAAGATTCCCTATCATCTTTACAACGTTAGATTCTCCTGTAATGGAAGATAAACCAGCTTTTTCAAAAAAGTTATTTAGATTCATGCTGTTTAGTAAATCTTTAATTAATTCACTTAAAAAACGACCTCCAATTACAAAAAAAATGAGTATAAGAACAGCAACTATAACTTTAGGAATTGCACTAAAGAAATCTTTTAGCATCGTTGTTGCTGGATCTGATATAGATTCCATATTTAAAATATTAAAAGCAGAGATAAGTAATGGAATAAATATAAATATAAATACAACTTTCTTTAATATTTTAATTAAATCAATGTTTTCTGGTAATTTTAATTTAGGTGTTAATTTTTGAATTGAATCTCCAGATAATTCGACAAGTTCAGAAGCTATAGTAGCAAGCATATAACCTATGTAACACACTAAACCAGCTCCAATAATATTTGGTATAAAGCCTGTGAAATTACTTAGCATTGTTTTTAAAGGGTCTAATACATTAGTCATACCTAGTTTTTCTAAAGCTAGAGTAAACACAAATATCATAACTAGAAAATAAACAAGCTTGCTAACAAAATCAGACAAACTGATTTTTGAGTTTTTGAGTTTATTATCAATCCCTGTTTTTTTGATTAATTTTGAAATGATTCGTTTTAACACTCCAGCTATAAACCAGCCTATTATAATAATAATTAAAGCGGCTAAGGCACTTGATAGGTTGCCACCAATAGAGTTGGTAAAATTGTCTAATACATTTGATAAGTAGTCCATAATTTTTTGTTTTCAATGGTTAATTGTTATGAATAAGACACGCTTACTTTAAAAAAGACACATTAATTCTTACAAAGTGATTTCATTTTGATGTTTATTTTACTAATTTTGTCGCTCCTAAGGATGATTTCTCTCCCACGCTGCTTTTTCCGATTCTTCGAAAGAATAAAGGTACAGAAGGAATGGTTATTTAATTAATTTAAAAATAAATTTAAATGGCTGTTTTAAACAAATTAACATCTCAGCAAGCAATTGAGTTAGAAAACAAGTATGGTACTCATAATTACCATCCGTTACCAGTAGTATTAAGTAAGGGAGACGGTGTGTATGTTTGGGACGTAGATGGAAAGAAGTATTACGATTTCCTATCTGCTTACTCTGCGGTAAATCAGGGGCATTGTCACCCAAAAATTGTTAATGCCATGGTGCACCAAGCACAAACATTAACGTTAACATCAAGAGCATTTCATAATGATATGCTTGGTCAATATGAGAAATTTGCATGCGAATTTTTTGGTTTTGACAAATTACTACCTATGAATACTGGAGCCGAAGCGGTAGAAACTGCTTTAAAACTATCAAGAAAATGGGGGTATGAAGTTAAAGGAATTGCCGAGAATAAAGCCGAAATTATTGTTTGTGAAAACAATTTTCACGGACGGACAACAACTATTATATCATTTTCTAATGATCCTGTGGCTCGTGATAACTTTGGGCCATTTACAAACGGATTCATTAAGATAGCATATAATAATTTAGAAGCTTTAGAAGGTACTCTAAAAAGCAATCCCAACATAGCTGCTTTCTTAGTTGAACCTATTCAAGGAGAAGCAGGAGTTTATGTGCCAGACGAAGGGTATTTAGCAAAAGCAAAAGTACTTTGTTAAAAGTATAACGTTTTATTTATTGCAGATGAAGTCCAAAGAGGAATTGCGCGTACAGGTCAATTATTGGCTTTAGATCATGAAAATGTAAAACCAGATGTATTAATTCTTGGTAAAGCAATAAGCGGTGGTGTGTATCCAGTAAGTGCTGTATTGGCAGATGATGCAGTAATGAATGTTATAAAACCAGGTAATCACGGTAGTACGTTTGGAGGTAACCCTATAGCAACAGCAGTAGCAATGGCAGCTTTAGAAGTTGTAAGAGATGAAAAGTTATCTAACAATGCTCAGGTTTTAGGTAAGTTATTTAGAAGTGAACTAGCAAAATTTATAGAAACTAGTAATATTGCAACTCTTGTAAGAGGAAAAGGCCTATTAAATGCAGTTGTTATAAAGGATATAGAAGATAGTGATACAGCTTGGAATATTTGTATAGCACTTCGTGATAATGGTTTGTTAGCAAAACCAACGCACGGAAACATTATACGTTTTGCGCCACCATTAGTTATGACTAAGGATGAGTTATTAGATTGCGTAAGCATTATAATAAAGACTTTAAAACAATTTGAAAAGTAATAAAGTTATCATTAGGTCGCTTTTTTTATAATATTTTGGATTGTGTAATTTATTGATTTTGCTCTATTTGATCCATGATTTCTTGAGATTTTAACATAAGCTCTTCCCAGCCAATTGTAGATATTTGATAAATAGTATAGGCTAAATATAAAATATTAATTGCTAATATTACCAATGCTACAATTTTGGCTGTATTCATTGCATTAATACTAGATTGATCGTAATTTTCTGCATTAGCTTTTGCGCTATTTAATTTGTTTATAGCTATAAATAAGGCAATACCAGCAAGAATAAATCCTAAACCACCAAAGCAACAGCATAGTAATCCTATTATTGCTAGAACATATACGATTGTTGGATTAAGTTTTTGTGTTTCCATAGAAAATTTAGGTTAATAGTTTATAAGTGAAATTTATAATAATAATAAGTAAAGATAAAACCCCTAAAATTGTTGTAATTCTATTAGAGTTTTCAAATTTAAAGAATAAATTTAGCGTAATGTATGAAAATAGAGCAATTAAAGCATAAATAGCTGGATACATATAAAACGCTTCTATAAATTCTCCTTTTAATATAAGAGCAACAGATCTTTGTAGACCACAACCCATGCATTCAAAACCAAATAGTTTTTTGTTTAAACACGGAAGCATATATTCTTCAGGAGACATTGTTTAAATTTAATTAGACGACTAAGTTAATATTATATTTAGAAACGTTGAATTTTTGTTTTAAAATAATTGATAGCTTTTTAATTATTGCCTTTAATATTAATATTTTTGCCAAATGAAATATTTAAATTATATACTAATTCTTGTTGGTGCTTTTATTGCTATGTATGCCAAAGCTGGAGCAGACCAAAATCAAGCCTTGCTTGTTATAGGGATAGTTATGTTGATGCTTGGTGTTTACAGAGTGTCTAGAACTATACCTAGTAAGAATAGTGAACACAATATTGAAGATTCAGAAAACGAATAATTATGGCTTTTAAAGTTGGTGATGCGGTAATGGTTTTAGATGAAAATTTATCTGGAGTTATTATAGGTATTAATGGTGATGTTGTTTCATTAGAAACTGAAAATGGATTCTCTTTAGATTTTAATAGCAATGAATTGGTGCTAGATGCTTCTGAAAAAACAATGCAAACCGGTTTGTTTAATAAATCAAGTATTGGTTCTGTGATTTTTCAAAAAGAGGAACCTAAACGAAGAAGTCAAAAAAAGGTTAGAGCCAAAGATCGATATGAACCTATTATGGAGGTTGATTTACATATTCATCAGTTAGTGAAATCTTATAAAGGCATGTCTAATTATGATATGCTAACATTACAACTAGACACTGCCAGATACAAACTAGATTGGGCTATAAAAAAGCGTATCCAAAAATTAGTTTTTATACATGGAGTAGGAGAAGGTGTTCTAAAAATAGAATTAGACTATCTTTTAGGGCGTTATGGTAATGTGAAATTTTACGATGCTAATTATCAAAAATATGGTTTAGGAGCTACTGAGGTTTATATTTTTCAGAATAAATAAAAATTATTTAAAGTTCAGGTTCTTCTTCTCTAGTGTTTGTTAAGCTACCATTTCTAGTAAGAAAACCAAAGGGTAAATTTGGCTGAGATAATAAATCGTCTAAATCGATATTATTAATAATAACGCTAACTTCATAGGTTTGTTGTATACTGTGTTTTCTATATTTAGTGGCTATTAATATATCCTTTATTAAAGGATTTAAGTAATCTGGACCTGCATCTGGAGTTGTTTCATCATCAGTTGGGTCTTGATTAGGGGTTCCTTTTTCTTCGTCTCTTGTTAATGTGCCATCACCATCATCATCGTTATCTAAATAATCAGGAGTACCATTACCATCAGAATCATCATTAGTAAAGTCTCCATCATCGTTTATGTCTTCATCCTTGGTTAAAACATTATCACCATCATCATCAACATCCATAAAATCATAAATTCCATCACTATCAGTATCAAGTGAATCTGTAAAATCACCATCTCCGTTTGGATCTTTACCTTCTAATTCGGCAGGAATTCCATCATTATCATCTTCAGTTAAAACAGTAAGAAAGTTTACTTTACATGAACTAGGGTAATCATTAGTTATATTTACTTCAGATGGTATAGCGCTACAGAAAAGACTGCTTGGGAGTTCATCATCATCATAAGTTCTGTAATTAAAAGTTCCGTCTTTTTCAATTTTAAGTGAATCATTATCTGTTAAATTAAAAACCTCGCTAATAGAAAAATTAGATATTAAAACTGATAAAGATTCAGAGGGGATTTCTTTAGTTTTGAAAAGTACTATATCATTGTTACTAGGACAGGTTTGAAATGTATCTTCAAAATCTAATTCTACATCTAAGATGTCTCCGTCATCACAAGAAAAAAAGACTAAACTTAAGGCTGATAGTATAAAAAGTAGATTTCGCATTTTCATTTTCAATTTTAGACAAAAATAATAGAATTGTTATTTATAACGCAGGTTAATGATAATAATTTTATTTCAAGTATTTTTGATGCCTAAAAACTTTTTAAGTTTTTTTATAAAACGTTTATTATTACTAGTATGAAACCGATTTATTTTGATAATGCAGCAACAACAAGAATTCGTGATGAAGTTATAGAAGCTATGGCTAATGTTATGAAAACGAATTTTGGAAACGCTTCTTCATCTCATAGCTTTGGAAGATCTTCTAAGTCTGTAATGGAAACATCTAGAAAGGCTATTGCTAGTTTTTTTAATGTGTCTGCTGGTGAAATTGTTTTTACTTCTGGAGGTACAGAAGCCGATAATCTTGTTTTAAGAAGTGCTGTTAGAGATCTTGGTGTAAAGCATATCATAACGTCTAAAATAGAACATCATGGTGTGTTGCGTACAGTTGAACAACTTAAAAAAGAGTATGATATAACTATTAGTTGGCTTAATGTTGATGATAAAGGGGCGATTGATTATAATCAATTAGAAGATTTATTAATTAATAAGTCAAATGTATTGGTGAGTTTGATGCATATAAATAATGAAATTGGTAATCTTTTAGATTTAAAGCGCATTGCTAATTTATGTAAAGTAAATGAAGCCTTGTTTCATAGTGATGCTGTACAATCTGTTGGGCATTATAAAATAGATTTGCAAGATATTCCATTAGATTTTATGGCAGTGTCTGCACATAAATTTCATGGGCCAAAAGGTATTGGTTTTGCTTTTGTTAGAAAGAGTTCAGGTTTAAAACCTATGATTATAGGAGGAGAGCAAGAACGTGGTTTACGTGCAGGAACAGAGAGTATTCATAATATTGTTGGATTACAAAAAGCGTTAACTTATTCATATAATAATTTAGAAGAAGAAGCAAATTATATTAAAGAATTAAAATCGTACTTTATAAATAAAGTTAGCATCGATATTCCTAATATTACTTTTAATGGTTATTCTGCAGATCAAGATAAGGGTAGTTACATGTTATTAAATTTGTGTTTGCCTATGGCTCCAAATAAATCTGATATGATATTATTTCAATTAGATTTAAAAGGAGTAGCTTGTTCTAGAGGGAGTGCTTGCCAAAGTGGAAGCTCTAGAAAATCTCATGTTTTAAGTGAAATATTAAATGCTGACGATTTAGAAAAGCCATCAATAAGATTTTCATTTAGTATATACAATACAAAAGAAGAGATAGATTATGTAATAGATTTACTTAAAACGCTTGTAGCAAGGCAAGTTAAAACTTCATAGTTGTTCTAATATTAAATACACGAGGTGTTAAGTAATTAGGGATGGCGTATTGGCGTTTACTATACACATCTCTAACCCAAGTATTAGTAATAGAGTTTTGCACATCAAACATATTAAATATTTCAAAGCCAAAAGACAGTTCTTTAAAAGCTTTTTTCCAACCTTGATTAAATTGTTTCTTTTGGTCTACTATAACAAATTGAAAACCAACATCTGCACGTTTATAAGCTGGTAATCTATTTTGATATGTGTATGGATCTGCATAACTAGGAGAACCTCCCGGTAATCCAGTATTATACACTAAATTCAAATACATTTTCATATTTGGAAGATTTGGTACATAATCTTGAAACAAGGCTGCAAACTTTAAACGTTGGTCTGTTGGTCTAGAAATATACCCTCTATTGTTAATGTTTTCTTCTGTTTTTAAATATCCAAAACTAAACCATGATTCTGTTCCAGGAACAAACTCACCATTTAAGCGCATATCTAATCCGTAAGCATAAGCTTTAGCATTGTTGTCTGCTCTATAGCGAATACGTACGTTTTCTAACGTATATGCGTTTACATCTGTTAGGTTTTTATAATAAGCTTCGGTAGTTAGCTTAAAAGGACGATCCCACATTTTAAAACTATAATCGTTTCCTAAAACAAAGTGAAAAGATTTTTGAGCTTTTACGTTTGGTTTTACAAGACCGTTAGCGCTTCTAAGTTCTCTATAAAAAGGTGGTTGGTAGTATAAACCAGCTGCTGCTCTAAAAAGCATATCTTTTTCCCAAAGTGGCTTTATTGCAAATTGAGCTCTTGGACTAAATACGGTTTGATTTGATGATGAAATATCATCACCTTTAACAGACCAATTATGTACGCGAACCCCAGCATTATACCAAACATCACTTGTTCCTAAAATGCTGCGTTTGCTCCATTGTGCATATGCTTGTATTCTATTTATTTGAGTGTTATTTGTTGCTCTTACATTATTAAAAGGTTCTAGTGCGCCGCTATAAGGACTATAAGGTTGTTCATTTGATGGCTGAAATTTTGGAGGTCTAATTGAAAATCCTGCAGAGTCTATAACTTCCCATTCTACAAGTCTATCGCGAATATCTTCATGTGTATATTTAACAGACCACTCAATTCTATCATCATTAATTTTATAATCACCTTTATGCTCTAAAGTTGTGATTAAAGCATCTAAATCGTTTCTTCCATGGTTTAGTTGGCTACCAATACCTTCACTAAATTCTACTTCTCCTAAATTTTCATCACCAATATTAGAGTTTACTTCTCCAAGTCTATATTGTGCCAAAATATCAAAGTTCTCTTCTTCTGTAGTATGATATGTTGATGATATAAGGTTTAATGTTAAATTATCATTTGCAAAATAGGTGCCGTTAAGAGCTCCAAATAAGGTTCTATATTGATCTTTTTCTCGCCCTTCGTAAAAAACAAGTAACGCAATAGGATCTGCTAATGTACCAAAATTAGTTTGACGTGTTTGCGGCTCATAACTGTATTTGTTTAGAGAAGCATTTCCTAAAAAACTTAAATGAAATTTATCTGTAAACTTATAAGTTAAAAAAGCTTGAGCATCTGCAAAAGCAGCGTCATAATTAGTTTCAGTTTCTTTAGCATTTACCAATAAACCATTATCTCTATAGCGAACCCCAACAATAGTTGATAATTTTGAATCTTTACTTACATTTTCAACAGATAAGCTTCCGCCTAATAAACTCAAGTCTGCATTAGCTTCAAATTGATAAGGTGTTTTATAAGTAATATCTAAAACAGAAGATAATTTATCACCGTATTTAGCTTGAAAACCTCCAGCCGAAAAGTCTACATTTTGAACTAAATCTGTATTTACGAAACTTAAACCTTCTTGCTGTCCAGATCGAATTAAAAAAGGGCGATATACTTGAATACCATTTACGTACACTAGGTTTTCATCATAATTGCCACCACGTACATTATATTGTGTACTTAATTCGTTATTATTACTAACTCCAGGAAGTGTTAAAAGTAAATTTTCAACACCAGCATTTGCTCCTGGTATTTTTCTAATAACTTCTGGTTTTATAGTAATAATACCTTGAACTTCTTTTTGACTTTTTCCTAAAACAATAACAGTGCCTATTTGCTCGATAGATGTATTCATAACAGGATTGAATTCATATTCTTCTCCATTCTTTAAATTGAATACACTTTCTATTTTCTTGTAAGCAATATGAGAAAATTCAATTTTCACTTCTTGGTTTGACCTTATTTTTAAAATATAAAAACCGTTAGCGTTTGTTTCAGTTCCAATAGTATTTGCTTTTATATTCACATTAGAAATAGGGATATTGTTTTCATCTAAAATAACACCTCTAATAATTGCTGTTTGCGAATAACCGTAAAAAGTTAGGGTTAAAAGCAGTATGGTAGTAAATAGTTTTTTTCTATTCAAAAGGCTAAAATTTATTTGCGGTAAAACAGTGTTTCAAAAATAGAACTATTTCCCATATTATCAGTTACAATTAATTTAAAATTATTTTTTGTAGCACTTATTATACTATCATTAAAATCATGAGTAAGTATTTTTGTTTTGTAATCATACTCCATTAAAATCCATTTACCATTAACAGTAGCTCTGTAATTTGAGACTCCAGAACCTTTATCATCAATCTTTACTTTTAGATATCTGAATTTACTTAGCCACTGCCCTTTTTTGAAATTTATTGCAGTTATATTAGGATTGCTATCATCTCTTGTTAAAGCAAATGTTCCTAATGTTTTTGTTGTACCAATAAGTGTATTTTCTTTTCGTTTTGTTGCTATGTAATAGGGCGCGTTTTTATACCCAACAAGTCTAGAGATATATAATTTACTTTTATCTTCAATATTATATTTACTTATATCAAAATTAATATTGTAGCTTTTTTGTAAAGGAATAACATCTTTATGAAGCGTTAGTGTATCATTCTTTATTTTAAAATTTAGATTGCAATCTTCGTAAAAAGTGCCTTTGTAAATGTTAACAGAAATGTTTCCTTCTTTTAAGTTGGTTGTTTCATTAGCATGAACAAGTTGACTTGTTTGACTATTATTTGTTTGGACTTCTTTTAATTTGTTTTTCTTCCCTTTAATAGAAACGGTAATCCATATGTCATTGTTTTTATAATCGTTCACCCTTATTTTGTAAACTGAATGCACGCTATCTTTTATAATCAAATAACCATTGTTTATTACAGATTTATACATACTTAAAGGATTATTGTCTTTATATAATTTTTGAATACGTTCTTTTTTTGTTTTGTAATGTTCATAATCTATAAGCTTATTGATGTGTTTAGATTCATCAAAAGAGAAACGTTTAAAATCAATTTCAAAATTTTTGCTTCCATTTAAAAATGTTTGAATACTAGCAACACCGTTTTTATTTGCTGCCAAATCTTGTCTATCTGTTGAAGATACTCCAAAGCCAATTTTTCCAAAAGCCTCAATGTTTTTAACAGTATAATCGCCACTTTTTAATGGAATTAAATGTAGTTTTTGTTTTTTGTTAGATTGGTTTATAGAAGAATTATTATCGATAGGATATGCATATATAGAAGTTATCATTGGTTTTGTTGTGTCCTTAATGTCTATACCAAATAGCATAGGATTTATAGGACGCTCTGCATTATCTCTAATTTCGTAATGTAAATGTGGACCTCCAGAACCTCCAGAGTTTCCGCTATAAGCGATTAAGATTTCGCTTTCAATGCGTAAATCTTCAGCTTTAGGAAATAGTTCTATTTCATAAGATTCCTGTTTGTATTGGTGCTGCTTTATATATGCTTCTATTTTTGGAGCAAATTTTTGTAAATGTGCATAAACCGTTGTATATCCATTTGGATGTGTAATGTAAAGTGCTTTTCCGTAACCATAGTGCGATACTTTAATTCTGCTAACATAACCACTTGCAGATGCTTTAACTTTTAAGCCAACACGTTGCTTTGTTTTAATGTCTAAACCAGAGTGAAAATGATTAGAACGTAACTCAGCAAAAGTTCCAGAAAGAATAAGAGGAATTTCTAAAGGTGGGCAAAAGTAGTCTTGAGGGTATTTATTTTGAGATTCAGAAAACGTAGAAATCAATAAAAATATAAAAAGGATATATCTCATAAAAAAAGCAGTACCTAAATTTGTAGGTATTATGGCTAAAATATCAATTTGACCTGAATATGCCAAGAATTATATAATAATCAAGCTATGGTATTGATTATGAATGTATAGTAATCTTTTTAAATTTTATGTAAAAACAATTGTAATTTATGTTTAGGTATGTTAACTTTGTAAGATATGCATTGATATTTGTAAATGAGTCATATTGAAGATATTGTAGATTCTCTAGAAAATAAAATTAGTAAAGTCTTACATGAAATTAAGCTTTTGAAGCAAACTAATTTGAAATTGAATGAAGAATTAGAGAGAACAAAAGAAAAACTTCAATTTAAACAGTTGGAATTATCAACTTGGGAAGATAAATATGATACATTGAAGATGGCAAATTCAATGCTAGGTAGTGACGATAACAAACGAGAAACTAAGCTTAAAATAAACGCGTTAATTAGAGATATTGACTATTGTATTGCTCAATTATCAGATTAATGTAACAAAAATTCAATGTCAGAAAAGCTTAAAATAAAGCTGTCTATAGCAAATAGAGTATACCCTCTAACTATCCCAACTAGCCAAGAAGAAGGCTTAAGGAAAGCGGCTAAGAACATTGAAGAAATGATAAAACAGTTTGAGCAAAGTTATTCTGTTCGAGATAAACAAGATGTATTGGCTATGTGCGCTTTACAATTTGCTTCTCAAGTAGAGCAGAAGACAATAGATAAAGAAAATGTAAACGAGCATATTGAAAACAAACTAAATGCTCTTAATGATTTACTGCAATCTTATATATAGGTTCTTGACGTTTTTACAGATAAACTAAAAGTTACTGCCTACATTAGTTATTTTTTTTGATAAACTCAACGTTAATTCTTTAAAAAGGGTGAGTTTAAGTTGTAAAAGCATGCTGCTAGAACTATTTATTTAGAATCTAAAGTAGACCCTTGATCAGCTTGTTAGCCCTAAACTTGTTTTTAAAGAGTTTATACAGAACTTTATACTAGTGTAGGCTTTTTATATATATACAAATTAATTAAACAACATGGATAACTCAATAATATTTATTGTAGGAGGTGTATTATTAGGGCTTATAATAGGCTTTGTAATAGCAAAAAGATTAGAGAAAAATAATGCGTCAAAAGTGGTGAAGGATGCTGAAAAATCAGCAGCTTCCGTTTTAAAAGAAGCAAAAATAGAAGGAGAGTCTATTAAGAAAGATAAAATTCTTCAAGCAAAAGAAAAGTTTATTGAATTAAAATCTGAACACGAAAAAGTTATTTTATCACGTGATAAAAAAATGTCTGAAGCAGAAAAACGTACTCGTGATAAAGAATCTCAAATTTCGAATGAGTTGTCTAAAAACAAAAAGCTTAACATAGAGATTGAGAGTAAGGTTAAAGACTATGATCATAAATTAGATATCCTAGACAAAAAAGAGGATGAGGTGAACCGTCTTCATAAAAGTCAAGTAGAGCAGTTAGAGGTTATTTCAAGTTTATCGGCAGAAGAAGCTAAAGAGCAATTAGTAGAATCTTTAAAAGGTAAAGCTAAAAATGATGCTATGGCTTTTGTACAAGGTGCTGTTGAAGAAGCTAAATTGACTGCACAGCAGGAAGCAAAAAAAATTATTATTAATACGATTCAACGTATTGGAACAGAAGAAGCAGTTGATAACTGCGTATCTGTATTTAATATTGAATCTGATGATGTAAAAGGTCGCATTATTGGTAGAGAAGGTCGTAATATTCGCGCTATAGAAGCTGCTACAGGAGTAGAAATTATTGTTGATGATACGCCTGAAGCTATTATTTTATCTTGTTTTGATTCTGTAAGACGTGAAGTTGCTAGATTATCGTTGCACAAATTAGTAACAGATGGTAGAATTCATCCAGCAAGAATTGAAGAGATTGTTAGAAAAACGCAAAAACAAATAGAGCAAGAAATTATAGAAGTTGGTAAACGTACTGTAATTGATTTAGGGATTCATAATTTGCATCCAGAACTCATTAAAATGGTAGGCAGAATGAAGTATCGTTCTTCTTACGGCCAAAACTTATTACAGCACTCTAGAGAAGTTGCAAAACTTTGTGGGGTTATGGCTGCTGAGTTAGGATTGAATCCTAAATTAGCTAAACGTGCTGGTCTTTTACATGATATAGGTAAAGTGCCAGATACTGAAGCAGATATGGAAACACCACATGCTGTTTTAGGTATGCAATGGGCCGAGAAATTTGGTGAGAAACCAGATGTATGTAATGCCATTGGAGCTCACCATGATGAAGTTGAAATGAAATCATTAATTTCTCCTATTATTCAGGTATGTGATGCTATTTCAGGAGCACGTCCAGGAGCACGTCGACAAGTATTAGATAGTTATATTCAACGTTTAAAGGATTTAGAAGATATTGCATTCGGATTCCAAGGTGTTAAGAAAGCTTATGCTATTCAAGCCGGAAGAGAATTAAGAGTTATTGTTGAAAGTGAAAAGGTAGATGACCAAAAAGCTGCTGATCTATCTTTTAGTATATCTCAAAAGGTACAAACAGATATGACTTACCCTGGTCAAGTTAAAGTTACAGTAATTAGAGAAACGAGAGCTGTTAATATAGCGAAGTAAGTCTAGTATATAATTAATTATATAAAAAAGCTTTCGTTTCATTATTCTAAAACGAAAGCTTTTTCTTTTGGGAATGATATTGTAAAAGTTGTGCCAACTCCTAATTCGCTGTCAACGGTTATTTTCCCTCC
Organism: uncultured Algibacter sp.; assembly: GCA_938003745.1. Lineage (GTDB taxonomy): Bacteria > Bacteroidota > Bacteroidia > Flavobacteriales > Flavobacteriaceae > Postechiella. Next base: position 8,829 of record CALKXS010000135.1, on the reverse strand, counting down.
TAAATCTTCTACTTGTATTTTGGTTAAATATAAACCTATACCTTTAGAATCTTCACGTTTACTTTCATGAAATGTTTGATACATTTCAAATAGTTGCTTCTCGTATTTATCTAGGTTTATTCCTATGCCGTTATCTGTTATTATGATATTATAACCAGTATCTGTATTTAAGCTTTTAATTATAACTTTAGTTGCTTTATCTGGGCTATTGTATTTTAATGCATTAGAAATAAGATTGTAAAAAATACTTTCTATATAAGACTCATTTCCTATAATACATAGTTTATGATTAACTTGATTACTTATCACAGCATCTTTTTTCTTGATATCTAATTCTAGATTATATAAAATTTTTGATATAGATTGATTTAAATAAATATTATCAATTAAATCTTTGCTTTCAGATCTTACACTTATAATTTCATTTAAATCTGTAATAGTAGTTGTTAGTGAAGAAGAAATACTTTTTAAGTAATCAAACATTTGATCTTTCTCATCTTTATTTTCTGCAGCTTCATAAAACTCTAAAATGTTTTTTAAGTTACCTATATGCGTTTTGAGGTTATGAGATACAATATGGGTGAAATTATAGAGTCGTTTGTTTTGGCTACTTACAATTTCAACATTTTCTTTTAATAATTCTTCATTTCTTTTTCTTTGTGTAATATCTATATGTGTACCAATTATTCTTTTAGGTTTTCCATTTTTATCTTTGCTAATTATTTTTCCATGATCTAGAATCCACTTATAGGTATTGTCTTTGCACAATACTCTATACTCATTAGTGTATGTGTTTTCTTCTCTAGATATATGAGCGTTTAACTCACTGAAATAGGAGTCGCGATCATCAGGATGTACTCTTTTACTCCATTCCTCTGCAATATTTTTAATTTCGCCCTCTTTGTACCCTAAAATATTTAGAGATTCTTTAGAATAGAAAACTTTATTGGTTTTTGCATTATAGTCCCAAACACCAATTTTTGAGTTTTTTATAGCTGTTAGCCATTTCTTATTCGTTTTGTCGTTTTTATTACGTTTTAAAAGCTTTTTTAGTGAGAGCATTATTTGGGTGTTTATAATAGTAAGACACTTTTTTTTAGTGCCGAGTCACACCATTTATTTTCTAGGGTGATATTTTTCAACAACTTTTTTTAGATGTTTTTTATCTAGGTGAACATAGATTTCAGTCGTAGTTATGCTCTCGTGTCCAAGCATTTGTTGAATAGAACGTAAATCGGCATCATTTTGTAATAAATGAGTAGCAAATGAGTGTCTAAAGGTGTGCGGTGAAATACTTTTATTAAGCCCAATAGCTTTTGCTAATTGTTTTATAATAGTAAAAATCATAGCTCTAGTTAGTTGTTTTCCTCGTCTATTAAGGAATAAAGTGTCTTCAAATCCTGATTGAATTTTTAAGTGAGAACGAATTTCTTTAACGTATAGATTAATAAACTTTTGAGTAGAAAATAAAATAGGGACAAAGCGTTGTTTTTCTCCTTTTCCAGTAACTTTAATAAAACCTTCTTCAAAAAAAAGATCTGATAGTTTTAAATTTGTTAATTCACTTACACGCAAACCACAGCCGTATAAAGTTTCTAGCATAGCTCTATTTCGCTCACCTTCAGGTTTACTTAAATCTATAGCATTAATAAGTTTGTCAATTTCTTCTTCTTCCAAAGTATCTGGAAGTTTTCTGCCTATTTTGGGAGATTCAATTAACTCTAAAGGATTTTCTGTTCTATAATCTTCAAAAATTAAATAATTAAAAAAACTACGTAAACCAGAAATAACTCTAGACTGAGTACGTGAATTAACTGTTTTTGCTATTTCGTAAATAAATTGTTTAATTATTTCACTAGAAATATTAATAGGTGAGCTCGTCCCGTTATTTTCTTCTAAAAAAAGCATTAATTTTTTAATATCTAAAAGATAACTATCAATAGAGTTTTGGGATAAGCCTCTTTCAATTTTTAAATAAAGTTCATAATCTTTTATAGCTTGTTGCCATTTCATGTAGAAGCGCTCTTTTATTATGCTATAAAGATAATGTATGTATACAATAAGTGTCTACATCTATAAGGTTAATATAATTTAACAGATTAAAACTGTAGTTTAAATGATTGTTTTTTTCGACGAACTGTAGTTCCTTAATAGTTTTCTTTGTTTTATATTAAAAATCATACTGCGTTTACAGTATTAAACGAACAAACAACAAACAATTAAATTTTTTAAAAATGAAAAAAATATTATTTAGCGCTGCAATTGCAGTATTAGGATTTACAAGTATGAATGCTCAAGATGATCAAACGTTTGGATTTGCTGAAGGAGATATTATAGTTGAAGGGAACGTTAACTTTTACAGCTCTAAGGACAAGAATACTGATACTAAAAATAACAGTGTTACTATTAGCCCAAAAGTAGGTTTCTTTTTAAATGATGATTTAGCAATAGGGGCTAATTTATCTGTTGGTTCAAGTAAAACTGAAGTTTCTGGTACAGATACATCTAAATTTTCTCAATATGGAGTTGGTGTTTTTGGACGTTATTACTTTTTAGATATAGGACAACGTTTTAAAACTTATACTGAATTAGGTGTTGGTTACATGAGTAATAATAACAAATTAGCAGATGTAAAAACTAATAGTATAAATGCTGGTTTAGATTTAGGTGTTAACTATTTTGTAAAAGAAAACATTGCTCTTACTTTTGGATTAGACAATCTTTTAAGTTTTTCTTCATCTAAAATAGATGTTAGCTGAGCTAAAGCGACTAGTTCTTTTAATATTGGAGCTGGTAGTGTTAATAACCCATTTGGTGGAACAGCTAATTTTTGATTATTATTTAAATTCTAATAAGATTTTAGTAGAATATTTTAAAAACCGAAGTATTATACTTCGGTTTTTTTATGCTTAAATTTTAAATATATTTACATCATGAAAAAACTAATAATAATCAACGGGCCAAATCTTAATCTGCTAGGAAAAAGAGAGCCAAACATATATGGGAGTCTAACCTTTACAGAGTTTTATGATGAAGTCGTTGCAAAATATGATACAGTAAGTATTGAGTATTTCCAATCTAATAAAGAAGGAGAACTTATTGATAAACTGCATGAAGTAGGTTTTGATTATGACGGTGTTATTTTAAACGCAGCAGCTTACACACATACGTCTGTAGGTATTGGTGATGCTGTTAAAGCTATTGAAACACCAGTGGTAGAAGTACATATCTCAAATACCTTTAATAGAGAAGAGTTTAGGCATCATTCTTTTATATCTCCAAATGCAAAAGGCGTTATCCTTGGTTTTGGTTTACAGAGTTATGAGTTGGCAATCCAGAATTTTTTATGATTTTCTTATCATAATTTCTTTAAGTGTTTTAAGAAATGATTAACCAAGCTTTATAATTTGTTTATGATTGAATTGTGATTTATTAACGAGTATCTAAGATAGTTTTGAATCATAATTAAATCAATAAATTATAAAAAAACTATTTTACTATTTACATGTCTTGTAGGCATGATTTCTTTACAAGCGCAAATAGATCTTAGAGCACCAAATACAAAAAAAAACCACTTTTGGTTTGCGTACTGGTTTTGAATTTCAAGCCAACAGCAGTAATTTAAATTATAAGCTTGTCTACCGTATATGGGTGCTTTTTCGGATTTTAAACTCAGTGATAATTGGAGTTTACAGTTAGAATTAAATTTGAGATCAGAAAAAAGAGAACGTGTTTTTAAAAATGGCTTTAGAGAATCTGTTGATGAACTTTATTTAACAGTTCCTGTATTATTAAAATATCATGTTAATAATAAGTTTAGAGTATACGCAGGAACGCAAGTTTTATCAGCATCTTTAGAGAACGATATTTCTGGATTAAAAAAATGGAATGGTATTTTAGGTGCAGAATATTATATAACAGAAAAGCTTTTTTTTGAAACACGTTTTAGACACGGTTTTGAAAAGCAAACATCTAATGGCAATTTTAGAGATAATAGAATAAGCTTAGGAATAGGTTATAAGTTTTAAACAAAAAAAATGCGATTCAATTGAATCGCATTTTTCGTTATGTTTCTAATGGTCAGTCTAATAGATTTAGATATGAATACACTCATCATAAGCATCAGCAACCGCTTCCATAATAGCTTCACTCATAGTAGGGTGAGGGTGTACGGCTTTTAATATGTCATGACCTGTAGTTTCTAATTTTCTAGCAACAACAGCTTCAGCAATCATATCTGTAACACCAGCACCAATAATATGACATCCTAACCATTCACCATACTTAGCATCAAAAATTACTTTTACAAAACCGTCTTTATTTCCGCCTGCACTAGCTTTACCAGATGCAGAGAAAGGGAATTTACCAACTTTAATGTCTAAGCCTTTATCTTTTGCTTGTTGTTCTGTTAAACCAACAGAAGCAATTTCAGGAGTACAATACGTACAGCCTGGTATGTTTCCGTAATCTAAAGCTTCAACATGTTGTCCAGCAAGTTTTTCTACACAAATAATTCCTTCGGCAGAAGCAACGTGTGCTAAAGCTTGACCAGGAGTAACATCTCCAATAGCAAAGTATCCAGGGATATTAGTTTGGTAAAAATCGTTTACAATTATTTTATCACGGTCAACAACAATACCAACATCTTCTAAACCAATATTTTCTATGTTAGATTTAATTCCAACTGCAGATAAAATAACATCAGCTTCAAGAATTTCTTCACCTTTTTTAGTTTTTACTGTCGCTTTAACACCTTTTCCAGATGTATCAACAGATGTTACTTCGGCAGAAGTCATTATTTTTATACCGTTCTTTTTAAAAGAACGGTATAATTGTTTAGAGATATCTTTATCTTCAACAGGTACAATGTTTGGTAAATATTCTACAACAGTCACTTCAGTGCCCATAGAGTTGTAGAAGTATGCAAACTCTACACCAATAGCACCAGAACCAACAACAATCATTTTTTTAGGTTGTTTTGGTAAAGTCATTGCTTCTCTATAACCAATTACTTTTTTACCATCTTGCGGTAAGCTAGGTAATTCTCTTGAACGCGCACCTGTAGCAATTATAATGTTATTTGCACTATATTCAGTTCCATCAACGTCAATTTTTTTACCAGGTTTAAGTGTTCCGTACCCTTTTATAATGTCAATTTTATTCTTTTTCATTAAAAATTGAACACCTTTACTCATACCATCTGCAACACCACGACTACGTTGAACAACAGCATCAAAATCTTTATCAAATTCTTTTACAGACAATCCATAATCTCCGGCATGTTTAAGATATTCAAATACTTGAGCAGACTTTAGTAATGCTTTTGTAGGTATACAGCCCCAATTTAAACAAACGCCACCAAGGTTTTCTTTTTCAACAATTGCTGTTTTAAAACCTAATTGAGAAGCTCTAATAGCTGTAACATAACCACCAGGACCACTTCCAAGAACTATAATATCGTATTTACTCATGTCTAATTTTTTAAGCTACGAATTTACGAAATCGAAATTGAATAAAGAATTTAGAACCCTATAAATTTATATCTTTTACTACCTTTGCAATGCAACTATAAATTTATGAACATACCTAAAACTAGTTATCCACGAATTGTTATTATTGGCGGTGGTTTTGCAGGAGTTTCCTTAGCAAAAAAATTATCAAAACAAGAAGTACAAGTCGTATTACTTGATAAGAATAACTATCATACATTTCAACCGCTTTTATATCAGGTGTCTACGGGTGGTTTAGAGCCAGATTCTATAGCGTATCCTATTAGAAAAATACTTAAAGATTTTCCTAATTTTCATTTTAGATTGGCAAATGTAGATGCTATTGATACCGCATCTAATAAAGTAAAAACAAATATTGGAGATCTTAAATTTGATTATTTAGTTGTTGCATCAGGATCAAAAACTAATTATTTTGGAAATAAAGAGATAGAAAAACATAGTATGGCAATGAAAACCATACCACAATCTTTAAATTTAAGAAGCCTCATATTAGAAAATTTTGAAGAAGCGCTTTTAACTTCAGATTTGAATGAACGTAACGCTTTAATGAATTTTCTTATAGTAGGTGGCGGACCAACAGGAGTAGAACTAGCAGGAGCACTAGCCGAAATTAAAAAAGGTATTCTACCAAAAGATTATCCAGATTTAGATACCCGTTTAGCACAAATAAACATCATCCAATCTAGCGGGTGTTTACTAAAAGGTATGAGTGATAAAGCATCTGCCAAAGCCGAAGATTTTCTAGAAAAATTAGGCGTTCACGTATGGAAAAACATACGTGTTACAGGTTATGATGGAGAAACGGTAACAACAAATTCAGACCTAACTTTTAAAGCAGCCACAGTAGTTTGGGCAGCAGGAGTAAAAGGCGCAACAATAAAAGGTTTGGATGCTTCAGATTTTGTAAATAGAGGAAACAGGCTTTTAGTAAATACGTTTAGTCAAATAAAAGAATTTAACCATATTTTTGCCATTGGAGATGTAGCGTCTATGGTAACAGAGACTTGTCCACATGGTCACCCAATGATGGCGCAACCAGCTATACAACAAGGTGATTTATTAGGTGATAATATTCTAAAACTTATAGAAAACAAACCAATGATACCTTTTGAGTATAATGACAAAGGTTCTATGGCAACCGTAGGAAGAAATAAAGCAGTGGTAGATTTACCTAGCTTTAATTTTCAAGGAATATTTGCTTGGTTTGTCTGGATGTTTATACACCTGTTTTTTCTAATAGGCTTTAGAAACCGCATGGTTGTTTTTGTAAATTGGGTTTATAATTATGTGCGTTTTGATAGAGAAGCACGTTTAATTATTCGTCCGTTTAAAAATAAAGTTAAAGATTAGTTTCATTTGGGCAAGTTGCCATAAAAAATGGCAAACAGGCTTTTGGCAGTCGCTTTTTTTGAGAAAAACAAAAAAGAGCTTCAACAAATGCCTCAATCCTTCTTGCAGGGTGTGTTTGCTAATTTACATTCTATTACAGAAGGAAGCGTGTTTGTTTATAAATCATCAGTAAAATGACGTTTACCTTTTTCTTTACTAAACTTCTCTTTATTGTATTTTGAAGAATCACTTTTAGGAATAGATAGTGATTTCTAATGATCACTTTGTGGTAGCTTCCCTAAAAACATAATTTGTCCAATATGATAAGCATAATGTACTAATTGCCTATTAATAGCTTCGGTAACGGTGTGTCCTTAGTTTCTAATATAAATAGTATGGTTTAAATCAGTATCAGTAAGCGGAGTTATGGCGTCAAATGAAGATTGTCACCCTGCATTCCAAGCTTCAATAAGTTCTTCTTTAGATTTGTATTTTTCTTCAAATTCCAAATCACCATGCCTCCATGTTTTTTCTCCATCTTCAGTTAAAAAAATAGTCTATCTGCTTAACATATTTCCAACTATATGATTAACAACAATAGAAATAGAATTCGAATCTTGAACAAACTCTTTTTGTAAAGCATTAAAAGATAATTGTTCAAACGTTTTATCGCCTAAACTTTTATAATATTCAAACTGTTTAGTAATACTTGATAAATAAGACTCCATTTGACAAATATAATTATTCTTTATTTTTTTGGGGTAAAGGTTAAAGAAATACCGTTAATACAATGGCGCTTGCCAGTTGTATTTCTTGGCCCATCATTAAAAACATGACCTAAATGGCCACCACATGTAGCACAATGCTCTTCGGTTCTTGCGTAACCTAAATCGTAATCTGTAGAAAAATCAACATTACCAGTCATTTCTTGATCAAAACTAGGCCATCCTGTACCCGAATCAAATTTGTTTTTACTTTCAAAAAGTGGTGTATTACAAGCTTTACAAGAATATGTACCTTCTGAGTAATTTTTATTTAGTAGACTACTAAAAGCAGGCTCTGTTCCAGCTCGTCTTAAAACATGAAATTCCATTTCAGATAATTGTGTTTTCCATTCAGCTTCTGTTTTAGATACCTTGTAAACTTTTGTATCTTCCTTTTGGGCATTGCTTTTACAGTTTAGAAATATTAAAGCAAATAATAGTAAACTTATTTTTTTCATCCTTAGAAATCTTTTAGTTGTAATTTAAGTCGGATATAATTGATATACATAACATTGAAAAGTGATGGATTCAAGTTATAAAAGCAACACTAGGGTTTTGAATTATAAATTCATTAAACTTTTCATTAGTTGTTAAGAAGTTATATCTTTTTCTGGGTCTATTATTTAATTTTTCAACGGCATCATTTACCTGTTGGATTTTCTGTTATCAAAGTTAGATTTTTTGGGAAATACTGTCTTACTTAAGCCATTTAAATTTTAGTTTGCGCCTCTTCGCCAACTGTTGTAAGGCTTGGCAAAGTAAAAATCGATATTTAATTCTTCTGCTATAGCTTTATGGTTGTTAAATTCTTTTTCATTATCCTAAGTAATGGTATGAATAAATGGTATCCAAGGCTCTAAGAGTTCAATGGTTTTAAGCTTTATCTGTTTAGCTTCTTTACTATTAACATATACCATTTTTAAGAATCCTGTGACTCTATCGTTTATACTAAGTAAACCACCTTTATGATCTTTGCCAATAACTAAGTCAATTTCTAAATCATCAATTTTTTCCTTTTTATCTACTATTTCAGGGTGTTTTTCTATATCAACTCTACCTGGTATTTATCCTCTTTATTATTAATATGCTGCATTCAATGTGTTAACGCAACAATTGTTGCTAATTTTAATTTAAGTCTAAGCTACCATTTTTAGTTCATTTTCTATTATTTCTTTAGGAGTTTTATAGCGAATAATTTTTCGTGGTCTATTATTTAATTTATCTTG
>CALKXS010000134.1 GCA_938003745.1 uncultured Algibacter sp. | reverse complement strand
AGTAAGTTCTAAAGTAAGTTCTGAAGTAAGCCCTGTAAAGGCATCTAAAATACGAACTATTTCTTTTTGGATTATGAGTGATTTTTCTGGGTTATTTGGATAAGGAATTGGGATTTTTAGACCATTAATTTCATCTGTTGGTAAATGGGCAGGAATAGCGTCAGTAACCAATGAGTTAATGTAATTTTGTTTTTGCTTTAATACGTGTAATAAGTATTTATTATTTACCTCTTTTAAAGGTTTTACACAATAACATACATCATTCGCCCAGAATTTTTCTTTTATAAAATTAACAAAACCTGCTGTTCCATATTTAACAATAGTAATTGTATTCTCAATCTGATTATACTCTTCAAAATATCCCATAGGTTTTACACCACCACTGTAAACAGGGTATTTTTTTTCAGGAGATAATTGTCTTTTTGTAACTCTTCTACCTCTTTTTATCGTAGAAATTGCACCTAAAGGTTTATGTACTATATCAACACCTTCTAATAATTTTTCTAACTTAATCATACTTCAATCTCTTTTACAATATTATCAATATCTGTACGTAGTTTATCTATTTTTTTAACTGTACTAGCAACCTCTTTATTTAGCACTGTAATATCTATTTTTACTCTAGTATCTTTAGTTTTGACATAACTATTAACTGATAAATTATAATCGTTTTCTTCTATTTTAGAGTTATCTATACAAGTAGCGACGTTTGGAACTTCTTCTTTACAGTCAAAGATTCTCATTATTTCATCTATATGACCTTTATAAAGAACATTGTTATTATTTACTTTTTTAAAGAAATCTTCACCTGTGGCATCTATAAACTGTGTTTTTATTTCTGTTTTACTTTTAGAAAGCACCAACAATGTTACTGCTATGGTTGTACCATAAAATAAATTAGGTGCTAAAGCAATAATGGTTTCCACATAATTATTATCTACTAAATATTTTCTTATTTTTTGTTCTGCTCCACCTCTGTAAAAAATACCAGGAAAACATACCAATGCTGCTCTACCTTTGCTAGATAAGTAACTTAAAGAATGTAGTACAAATGCAAAATCTGCTTTAGATTTTGGCGCTAATACACCTGCAGGTGCAAAACGATCGTCGTTAATTAGTGTAGGGTCATCGCTACCTTTCCATTTTATAGAATATGGTGGATTTGATACTATGGCATCAAAAGGTTTATCATCCCCTAATTTTGGGTTCATTAAAGTATTACCCAATTCTATATGAAACTTATCGTAATTTATGTTATGTAAAAACATATTCATACGCGCCAAGTTATAAGTAGTATGATTTATCTCTTGCCCAAAAAAACCTTCTTCTATAATATGATTATCAAAGTGCTTTTTTGCTTGTAATAACAAAGAACCAGAACCTGCAGCAGGGTCATAAATTTTATTGATTTTTTCTTGTTTGTGCATTGCCAATTGTGCAATCAATTGCGATACGTTTGTTGGTGTAAAATATTCACCACCAGATTTTCCTGCATTTGCTGCATACTTATGTATTAAAAATTCATACGCATCACCAAAAAAATCTATTTTACTATCTTTAAAATCGCCTTCTAGTTTTAAGCCACTTACCCCCTTTAAAACATCTCTTAATCTATCGTTTTTATGTTCTACAGTATTCCCTAATCTGTTACTAGTGGTATCAAAATCTGCAAATAAACCCTTAATATCTTGTTCTGATGGATAACCATTTGCAGAACTTTCGATTGCTGTAAATATTGCTGCTAAATCTGTATTTAGGTTTTCATTTTCATTAGCCTTTTCTACAATATTTACAAATAACTCACTTGGATAAATAAAATACCCTTTTGTTTTTATAGCATCATCTTTTATTTCGGGCGTGATTACATTATCTGGTAAACTTGCGTAGTTGATGCTTTCATCACCAGCCTCAATATAATCTGTAAAATTTTCACTTATAAAGCGATAAAATAATGTACCTAATACAAATTGTTTAAAGTCCCAACCGTCTACAGCACCACGTACATCGTTGGCTATTTTCCATATTTGGCTTTGTAATTCGGCTCTTTGATTGTTGCTTGTCATTTTATTTTTTTATATCTTATTTATCAATTCGCTTTTAAGCCAGTTAAAAGCTTCTTCTTGATTGTATTTTACACCTGTTCTTAAAAGCGCTTCCATATCTCCTATAAAATTTGGGTCTTGCTCTTTTTCTTCAATATTGATTAAAAATTCTTTTTGACTTGGTGGTCTTTTTTCTGTAGAAAATGTTGTGTACTCTTTAAAACATTTTATAATTTGGTCTATATCTAATTCCATGTTTAACCTAGAATAATCCAAATCGAATAAATCTCTTCCTTTACTACGTTGGTATAAAGCCCTTAACTTTGTACCTAATAATTCATTAATACTATATGTTTTAATTTTGGCTTTTCCAGAAAACCATTCGCTTTCTACTTCAAAAGGAAAATCTACCCAATCCAAAACATTAAAATGCTCTTTACAATTAATTTCTAATTTTAAGCGTAATCTAATAGCTTCGTATTCTGATGTAAAACGGTAGGTTGCTTTTGCTCCGTGTCCTTTTACCTGTGTCCTTCTCGGTTCTTCAAAAAAGGTAACCACCTCTTTAATACGTTCCATTATTGGCTTTATAGGTCCTGGTTTAATTTGAACCAAATCGATATCTTCTGAATATCTTGGGGCTGGGTTTAAATATAACTTATGTAAAGCTGTACCACCTCTAAAAGCTAAGTTTTCACGCAAAAAATCATCAGAAAATATTTCTACCAATGCACGACTAATTACCAAGTCTTGTTCTACTTGATAAAATTGTTTCCAAGGTGCTTGTTCTTGCCATTTTGCTATGTAAGGCTTCGGAATCATAAATCGCTTTCTAGTTTAATGTTTATATCTACTTTCCAGTCGTTATCGACTGCGCCTGCTTTCTGTTTAGATTTTGGGCTTAATAATACCGGAAAATATTTCGTTTTTTTTAGGTATTCTATTATTGGTTCTAAAAGGATTTCTTCTACTTCCAATTCTTTTAATAAAAAACCAAATCGTTGTAAAGTGCTTTTATGTGGATACCAAGTAAGTAATTCTTCTATATCCTTTTTAGTGATTTCTTCGGATAATTCTTCCAAAATGGCTAACATTCTATTAATTCCACCTAACTTATTATGATGATGAATTAAATCTACTGCTGTAAGTGCAGGACTTGAAATTTTAAAAATTCCTGCATCAGATTTTTTTTCTACAATGTTTTTTGATGGCCATTTTGAAGTTGTGAAAAAATGAATATCTAAAGACGATTTCTTAATGTTAGAAAATGCTTTATCAGTCATAACATAATCTCTTTGCACTTGCTGATGCCCAGCTCCATGAAACTTGGCAGCAGAATAAAAACATAAGTAATAATTTCTTTTTAAATACTTAAACAACTTATCTGCAAATAACTGTACAGGTATTTGCTCTTGTTTTGAATATCTTGGTGGAATTATAAGATAAAACCCTTTTCTAAGATTTACAATTTCCTTTTTTGTTACCAGTCTCGAAAGTTTACTTTTTAAAGCGGTTTCTGTTTTATCGCATTTTTGCACTAACTCATCCCAAGAAAAAGCATATTCTTCAACCGATTGTAGTTGTTTTATGTAATCAGAAATATCCAACTTTATAGTAATTTTTTGATAAATATACCATTTAAAGGTAATTATCTCATTATTTTACTATACTCTTTTTATAATTATTCTATTTTTATTTTTATAAACTTGATTTTTAGATGATTATAAACAGATAAAAAACCCTTAATAAAAAAGGGGAATTCTATATAGAATTGCTTAAAAAAGCAGGTTTTTATTTTTCTTATCACTTTATTTCTTGGTCCTGTCATTGATAGGATAATTAGCTTCTTCATATTCTTCTATAATATTACTCACTAAATCTAATTTATCATCAACATCTTCGCCTAAATCTAACTGTTTTATTAATTTTTCTAATTCAAGATTTGCCTTTAAATAGTCATTTCTTTTTACCATAATCTCTTAATTTTTTTGTGCTTTAAAAGTAATAAGTTGAGTTGATATATACTTATATAAACATCTAATAATATATTTATGTAAACAAGTAACCACTTAACGATATTCCGTTTTCAATATAATTTGATTTTTCTCTTCATAGTAATACTTAAAAAATCAGATTGTTTTTAAAATGTGCCCTAGCGGCAGGCGACACGTTTTGATTTTTAATCACAAAGTTTCCATCCATCATTTGTCTTTTTTAATCCAATCGTTTTTTCAATGAGATTGTTGTTGTTTTCCTTGTTCATTAAAATTATGAAAGGAGTTTTATTAACTTTTTTTAACTTAATTTTTATAGTTGCTATATTTTGTGTTGGAATCTCGTGGATTTCAATAATTTCATCTAATTCTAATGAAAAACACTTTACCCAAGTTTTAGTCCAAGTTCCGTCTTTTTTAGTTTTAGAAACATAACTTTCTCCTTTTTTAGTTAGTGAGATATTGTATTGTGGATATCCCATAAAAGATGTTTTTAACTTCTCAAAGTTAATTAATCCTTGTTCCTTAAATTTCATATAGTTTTCTTCACTGTTCTGTGGCTTTAAATGCGTGTTCAAAGTAGTTTTACTACCTAGGGTTATTCTTTTTTCAGCATATTGAGTATTTCCTTTTTCTGAACATTCTTTGTATAATTCTATTACTTTTTGTTTTGTAAGTTTATCTGAATCACAATAAGTAAAGGTTGTAAAAAGTAAAACTGTTAAAATTGATAATTTGATTTTCATAAGGTATTTTTTAGTTTATTAATATTAATTTGAAATTGTTTCTATTGAAGATTGATAATGACTGCAGACTCTACAAGATTTATTTATAGATTGGCTATAAGATTTTAAATGAGCTCTATCATTTATAACGATATTAAATGAGTTTAGACAAACAGCACATTCTTCAACTTGATAAATTGCCAAAGTTTCTATATTTCTTAAGTTTGAAAAATAACCAGTATCAATATATTTCTTTAAAAACTCGTTATTTGAAAATACAAAAGTTTCAATTCCATTGTTTTCTTCAATTGCCCAGTAATCTTCAAGCATTTTGATTTCCTTTTTAGATATAGTGTTGTTCGGTATTAGTGCTAATTGTTTCATAAGTTTTGGGTACAAAAAAAGCGTGGAACTGAAACTTAATGAACTAGTGGTATCGCCAAACACCCTTTCCTCCAAATAAGAACAGCCCACGCAGTTGCATGGGCGTCTTAGTTTTGAAAGTGGAGGGTTTAAAAATTGGCGATTTCCTAGTTCCAAATCAAAAGCTAAACGCTTTATATGTTTATATTAATTATTTTTTCTCTTATAATATATTGTTTGTTAATGGCAAATTTACGGTTTTTTAAACTATTGCACTCGTTAGAAAATGCTTAAGAAAACCTTTTTTAATTATTTATATAAACACGTACAAGTATAAATAAGTTGACAGTTATGTATATGCTTATATAAGTATATAGACTTAAACCTTATCAACTGTTTTGTTAATGGTGTCTTTAAGCTCCGCAATTATATTTTCAAAATTTAACTCAATTTCTTGAAACTCTTTTAAATGTGAATGTTCCATATATTTATTTTTTAATAAAAAATTAGTATAGTTAGCTACTTGGTTTAAATTAGAACCTATTTTGTTTAATTCTGCTCTTAAAAGGTATAATTCATCAATTAATTTGTTAGGATTAACCGTTGGCATATGTTTACGTAAAATTTTACTTCTTAAATATTGGCTTATGTTATTTTGATAACCTAAGATCTGGGCTTCTTTTCTAATTAAATTTTCTTCCTTTTCAGTAATACGTATAGTAAAACGTTTTTCTTTATTTATTTTTTTCATCGTAAATTAAAGTAAAAAAGTATTGTCATTATGTTTCATTAATAGTTGTAAAAAAATCGACTTCGGAAGATTTTTCACTCCCCCAATTCTTTTTGTTAAAAAGGGGGCAATTGGTTTTTGTCAGACAAAAACACAACTTGCAAAAAAGACAAGACAGGTTTTTATGATAATTTTTTATGTTTTATAAGATACTCATTTAAGTCTTTATACATCTTATAAAAACTACTGCAATCCATAAATTTTGTGTTGCAATTTTGTTCTATTAATTCTTTGGAATTTTTTCCAGATTGGTCATTATCAAAGTATGTCTTTACATTTTTATATCCTTTTATTAATTCAATACATTTTTTAACTAAAACAGTCGAATTTGTGATTATGTAATCTTCATTGATTTCTTTTTTTCGTAATGTTTTGTAGGCTAAAAAATCTGAAAAAGACTCAAAAACACATATGGTATTAGAGTGATTATAAATTGTTGTAATATCCTTTCTACCTAAACAACCTTTAAAATATTTATTTCTTATTTCAAAACCCTCGTTGTTATTTTTAAACCCTATACCATAATATTGCTTTTTATTTGACAAATTATAATGCACTTGAGAACAATATTTTTGAGCTATTTTTAAATCAATTTTTCTACTTGTTAGATAATCTAAAAGATATTTATTTTCTAAAAAAACAACCTTATCGATTGTGTAGTTTGGTGTTTTATTTGAAGTTATGTTTAATTGCTTTTGAAAAGAAAAAGTATTGGATTCTAAAATAGTAAGCGCTTTAGATACGTTGCATTTATTTATTAACTGAACTAAATTTATAATATCTCCAGATTCAGAAGTTCCAAAATCATAAAATAAATTCAAATTATAATCAATTTTTACACTTGCTGATTTTTCCTCTCTCCAAAAAGCTCTGTACATTCCATAAGATTTAAACTCTCTTTTTGGCTTTTCACCCAATTTATTGAGATACTCTCTAATGCTTATTTTTTTAGCTTCTTTACAGATTAATTTTTTTTCTTTCATTAGCAAATTTTTAAAATTTTACACTACTTGTATTATTTATTGTAGGTACTTTATTGTACATGCTTTGTATCCCTTATGAATAAAGGGATAACCACACTTAAATCACACTAATTGACGACGGTTTCATTTTGAACTCACACCAATTGACGAACTTAATCACACTAATTGACGAAGTAGCCTATTAGAATCACACTTAACTCAAATTGAGTGTGATTTGGTTTTTATCAACTGTAGAAATTCCAAATTCTGGCAATATTGACTTTATCAATATGTTTTTTATATCTGTTTTTGTTTTATATCTCGCCTCTAACTGGTCTTCTAATTTTATGAAACGATAGTATGCTTTTTCTACATAACCCTCATTAGCGATGATGTCTGTATAGTTTGTTGCCCTGTTATCTTCATGATTGGAAAAAAAACGAACAAGAAAATTGTAGACATAGATAAAATGTTCCTCTCTGATTCCATAATACTCTTCATTACCTTGTGTGTTTCTATGAATTTTAAAAGATATTTTAGAATATTTCCTCCCTACTTTTATCAAACTATATGTATAAAATAAATCTGCTTTTTTCTTTAATTCTTCCTTAGACTTTTCTAACACTTTAACTCGTAAATGTGCTATTTGGTTATACTTATCAGTTATGGATAAATAGATTTTCAATTCTTCAATATTGCAAGTATAGCCTCCCTTATCTTCCCAACGACAACATAATTCATATAGCTGTTTTGAATGAATTGAATTTAAGCTAATAGCAATTGTTTTTTGAAATGATGTAAAACCACCACCTATATAACAAAAGAACCTGCAAGCATCTTCTGGAATATTTAATGTTATAAATTTTGAGTTATACTCATGGCGAAGTCCACTTATTAATGAAGTAGAAAATCCTGTTATTTTACCTGTTTTTGGAATAACAAAATCAAATTCTACGTGTTTAGAACCTAACTTTTTTATTGCATTTTTAATTCGACCATAATTTCTATTTTGTTCCAAAGTTTTTAGTTCAACAGTAATTCGTTGATTCATATACTTTTGATTCAAATCTCTACTCATTATTTTCTGTAGCTCGTCAATAATCGTATAGATTATATTTTTCTCTAGTACGGTTAAGCTAAAATTAAACCTTGCAGTTGAAATGTGATTTGGTTGCTTTATTTTATTAGAGTTTTCCAAAATGGACTACTTTGAATTCTTGCTAATACTTCTATTATTTCTTGCGTATTCAAGTAGTTTCTTTTTTGAATAAAAAATTGGTCTTCCAATACGCATATATGTATCTCTTGGGATTTTTCCAGATTTACGCCAATCAATGATTGTGGTTACACTAATCCCTAAAAGTAACGAAGCTGCTTTTTGAGATAATTTTTCATCATCAGTTGGAATTGAAGAATCAACTAATTCTGTTTGTCTTATCTCGTTTATTATAAGCCTTACTGCTCTTATTAAATCGTCTTTACTATGTGTGTAGAATAATACGTTTGCCATCTTTATTTGTTTTATTTAGATTAAACTTTAATCTATGTTTAGATGAAGCAAATTTGATTAAATATACTGCTGTTTAATTTTGACAAAAAAAAATGTCAGAGATTATTAATAATTACTTTGCTTTATTGGCTTATATTTTTATTTCATTTTGTCAAGTGAAATTCGTAAATCAGATTTAACCTCTCTAGAAAGATTGGCGTTTTTGTACAATTCATTTCTAAATTTAGTACTCTTTATACAATTTTCTATATATGGAAAAGATTGTTTCAAAGTTTTATACAACCTAGATGCGTTAAAACTTTCAAAAACAGCTTCATCATTAAGAAATTTTAAAAACCCTATAAAATCAGATAACTCTTCAATAGATAAATTGAATTTCTGTTTCTCAAGTCCTATTTCTATTTTTAGGTAATAATTTTTAGAAACATTATTTTTATATACAGTACACTCTTGTATAAAAGCTCTAAAAAAAGTATTATTATAATCCGATGCTCTGTATTGTTCCAGATAATTTTTTATTAGAGATAACAACTGATTTTGAGTTAATTTATTAGATAACAATAAAGGGTTTTTATTCTTTTTTTTCTGGATTACTTCTTTAAGTGTTATTATTGAATAATCTTTATCTGTAACTTCCTTATAGATATTGAAATCAGAATAAATCCACCTATTTATTTGTTCATGGTCTATTATTTGATAGCTATAAAATGAAAAAAAAGATGATTGATTACTTCTTTCTAAACCAAGGTCAAAGCAGGCTTTAACCATATCTCTAATACTTCTTGCATCTGTTCCTTTTAAATGAGTATACTTTATATCTTTTTCAAACTGACTTTTCCATTCATCAACACTCATTAAGAACAAAGAAATAGATAGTAATTTAGTATCACCTATAAGCAATGGTTCGTTATTGAAATACATAGAATCCCAATAATCAATACGATAAATCTTTCTAGCTTTATTGATGGTTTTGATTATTGCATTTGTCAGGTTTTCATCAGGTAATTCATCATTAAATTTTCCCTTTTCTCTAATGAGAAAAAACAATCTTTCAATAATATCCATTGTAAGACTTTCCTCTAATATTTTCGCTATGTTAGCCAAGTTGATTCTTTTTTTATTATACTTTATCCCACGTATTATCCATTTCCTTTCTTTTAAAATCTTCTGCAATTTTCACATAACGCCTAAAGCTATCCTCTTTCTTATGACCTGTTATATTTCTAACTACCATTTCTTTCATCCCTAAAATTAAGGAGTTAGTTACAAATGTTTTACGTGCTGTATGAGAGGTAATTAATTTGTGTTTAGGGACTGTTTTATCAATTCTTTTTTGACCTACATATCTGGTTTTCGTAATCATAGTGTCAATCTCAACTATTTTACAACACTCTTTAATATACTTATTAAATTTCTGGTCAGAAATAACAGGTAAAGGTTCGTGAATTGTATCTTTATATCTTTCTAAAATCTCTCTAGAAAACTTGTTTAAAGGTATTTTAGTGTTGATTGCTTTTGTTTTTTGAACAGTAATTAACAAGTAATCCTTTTTTACATTTGATGCCTTTAGAGCCTTGTAATCGGATATCCTCAAACCTGTTACAGAATTAAAAACATACATATCTCTTACTTGATTTAATCTATCAGATTCAAAATCGTGATTATAAAGTTTCATTAATTCCTCCATTGTCAAATAGATAATTTCGGTTTCATCTTCTCTAGCTTTGAATTTCTTATACTTTAAGTTATTGTGATATTCTTTATCTAAAGACCAATTCATAAAAGTTTTTAAAACCTTTATAATGAATGCGAAGTAGCTATTTTTGTTTTTTCTTTCCGTGAAAGTATAATCCTGTAATTTCTCAAAAAAGGTGCTATCAATAGAATCAAATAATAATCTTGTTCCAGAATAGGCTTCAAAATCTTTAAGAAAATTTATAGTTGTAACATAAGACTTAATAGTCCTTGGTGTCTTTGTAGATTTACTTGAATCTTTAAATTCTTCAAAAGTTGGAAAAAACTCATGTGTAAGGTTTACTTTATCCAATCCATTTTCAAGTTTCTCTAAAATATAATCTTTAGTAGGATTAATGTTATTTAGTAAAATGTATCTAAATAATTTCTTTATTTCATCTTCTCTTTCGTCAATTATCTTATTGTATTCAATGTGATAATTATAATCCTCACTTTTTAAGAACGGTTTAATTCTCTGTTCTCTAATCCTCCAATGTTTGGGCAAAGACTTTACACCTTTTATGGTTTTTCTTATTCTAACACTATTAAAGCTAATAGTCATCAAAACTGGCATTAAACCATTTTTATCAACCTTTTCTTTTCTTAAACTAAATGAAACTTGCATATGACTTCAAATATATAAAAATACATTTAGAGGGTGTCGAAAAAGGTGGCTAAAAATTAATATAATTTAATACAAACTGATTTTAAACCATAAAACATAGTCTTATTTATACTATATAAATAAAGAAAACAGGGTTTAAGTAGATTTAAAAAATTAGGTACTCCCACCTTGAGTACAAATAAAAAGAACAAATCTTATTTTGATTTGTTCTTTTTTTATATATGTTTTTTATCTCATTTTTAATTCTATCAAAAAAACCTGCTAATAAATAAAACAAATTAAGTTTTTATCAATTATATTTGAACCTTGTATTTTCCATATTCGGAACATTTAAAAAGCGCATAAACTAGATTCATATTAAATTAAACTTAGAACTTTACGGTTCTTAAATTAAACAACTAAAACATGAAAAGAATTAAACATTTAATTTTACTAACACTTATACTTGTTGTTAGTGTTAACTGTAAAGAAAAAGCAACTGAACCCATAAAGACAGAAGAAATTAAAAAAGCAACACCAAATATTGTAGTTATTTATGTTGATGATTTAGGTTATGGAGATGTTGGCTTCAATGGAGCAACAGAAATAAAGACACCAAATCTAGATAAATTAGCCAACGGCGGTGTACGTTTTACTAACGGATTTGCTTCATCTGCAACTTGTACTCCTAGTAGATATGCTCTTTTAACAGGTGTTTATCCATGGAGGAATAGAAATGCTAAAATTTTACGCGGTACAGCTCCATTAATCATTTCTACAGAGCAAATGACTATTCCTAAAATGTTAAAAACAAAAGGATATCATACAGGAATTGTTGGTAAATGGCACCTTGGTTTAGGTACTGGACTTGTAAACTGGAATGAACACGTAAGCCCTGGCCCAAACGAAGTTGGATTTGATTACTCTTATATCATGGCAGCAACTCAAGATAGAGTTCCAACTGTATATATTGAAAATGGTGATGTTGTTGGTTTAGATCCTAACGATCCTATTGAAGTTAATTATAAAGAAAACTTTCCAGGACAACCAACTGGAAAAACCAACCCAGAATTAACTAAAATGAAATGGCATCACGGGCACAACAGTAGTATTGTAAACGAGATTCCACGTATTGGTTACATGAAAGGTGGAGATAAAGCGAAATGGAAAGATGAAGATATGGCAGATCATTTTTTAAAAGGAGCTCAAGATTATGTAAAAAAGCATAAGGATGCCCCTTTCTTTTTATACTATGCTATGCAACAACCTCACGTACCAAGAACACCACACCCAAGGTTTGTTGGATCTTCTGGTTTAGGAGCTAGAGGTGATGTAATTGTTGAGGCTGACTGGTGTATTGGAGAATTTATTAAAACATTAGAAACTGAAGGTTTATTAGAAAACACTTTAATTGTATTTACAAGTGACAATGGCCCAGTTTTAAATGATGGCTATTTTGATGAATCTGATACTAGAATTGGAAACCACACTCCTGGTGGAAAACTAAGAGGAGGTAAATATAGCTTATTTGAAGCTGGAACACGCATGCCATTTTTCACATACTGGAAAGGAACTATTCAACCAACTGTTTCTAATGCTTTAGTTTGTCAATTAGATTTATTATCTTCTATTTCTAAGTTGGTAGGAAGTGATATTAAAGTCAAAGACAGCGAAGAATTATTAAATGTTTTCTTAGGGAAATCTCAAAAAGGAAGAGAAAATTTAGTTATTGAGGCAACTTCAAGAACAGCATATAAAGAAGGTGATTGGGTTATGATTCCTCCTTATAAAGGACCTGCAGTATTAGAACGTGTACAAATTGAAATAGGAAATTCTAAAGATTTTCAATTATACAACTTGAAAGAAGATATCTCTCAACAACATAATTTAGCTGAAACTAATAAAGAAAAGCTTCAAGAAATGATTACAAAATTTGAAATTATCAGGGGAACTGGTTATAAAAAGACTGAAAAAATTGAATTGAAATAAAATTTGATTTAAAATAAAGAAAGAGACTTCAATATGAAGTCTCTTTCTTTTGATTATAATTTTAGAGATATTTATACGATTTTAAATACATATGCCTACTTTTAAACTTACTCGCTCAAACCTTTTATAAATCTTTGTAGTTTATTAAAAATTAAGATAATGTCAAAACTACAACTCAGTACTCCTACTTTTAAAAAGGTTAAAACCAAAAGCTTTAATTATAATACTTACAGCCTAAATATCTAGATGTAAATCTCATAAAAAAATACCGCAAAAACTGTAGAAAACGAAATCTATATACCTCTTTTTAATGGAAAAGACCTTACTGATTGGGATATAAAAATATCAAGATTAGATGTAAACGAAAATTATAAAGAAATGTTTACAGTTAAAAATAGCATGTTAAGAATTAGCTATGATAATTATAAGAATTTCAGAAACAAATTTGGGTACCTTTACAACAAAACACCTTATTCTTATTATAAGTTAAATTTTGATTATAGGCTTATAGACAAACAAACCGAAGGTAACATCTGGAATGAAAGAATCAGTGGTATTATGCCGTATTCTTAATCTCCAGAAAGTAATGAATTCTACCAAAACTTTCCTGTTTCGGTAGAATTACAATTTTTAGGAAGTTTAGAACACAAAAAGGAACGTTCAACGGTAAATGTTTGTACACTAAGGATCGCTGTAGTAATGAGAGATACAATTAACTACAAACACTGCATTTCTTCATCTAACTCAAAAACTTATTTTGGAGACCAATACCATGAATACATGCTGAATCGATTGTTATAGGTGGAGAATCAATAATCTTCATTATAGAAAACGATACTGCTCTTAGTTTTAAATTATCATAAGTAGTTAGATGCTACAAAGCCAAACAAACAGTATAAAGGCTAAAATTGGAATAAATGAGGTATGCCAGAAACTAAAGAAGCATGGATTAAAAATCAGGTGAGCTAATAACCGAAGGCTATATGGCGTCCGGTAGATTTTAAAAACACAAATATTTTAGATCTTTGCAGAAGTATGAATAAGAAAGAAAAAAGTATAAACCTGAAGCTTGTAAATTAGTAAATATTTACAAGCTTCAGGTTTTTTTTAGTTCAACATATCTGGCGTAGCAACCGTTCTAAATCCTACATGTTCTGATGACGAATCTTTACTAGAACCCATTCTGGAAGATACTCTATAACTTGCACAATAACTGTCACTACATAAAAATGAACCTCCTTTAATTATAATTTCTTCTAAATAAGGATTATTAGGATTGTAAGCCACTGCAGCTCCAGTAGGATTAATTGTTGCTTTCCCTGATGCAGCTAACTCTTCATAATATTTTAAGTTGTATAAATCACTCGTAATCTCCCAAACATTGCCAGCCATTTCATACAAACCGAAGGTGTTTTGCGGATATGTTTTAACAGGCGCACTTCTTTCAAAACCATCTTCAACTGTATTTCTTACAGGAAACTCTCCTTCCCAACTATTTACATTTTTAGATAATTCCGTAACATCATCACCCCATAAATACGTTGTATTTTTATTTGTTCCTCTTGCTGCATATTCCCATTCAGATTCAGTTGGCAATCGCCTTCCTGCCCATTTACAATATGCCTGCGCATCTTCATAAGATACATGTACAACTGGATGATCATCTTTACCATCAATAGTCGTATCTGGACCACTTGGATGTCTCCAATTTACTCCAATAGACCATTCCCACCACTGCGAAAAATCATATAAATTAGAAACTGAGGACTTTGTCTTTTTAAATAATAAAGACCCTGGCTGTAATATAGAATCATGAGGCTTTTCGGTTCCTTTTGGAAGTTGTTTTTTCATCTCTTCCCAATCTATAATTCGCTCTGCAATAGTTTCATAACCCGTAGCTTCTACAAACTTTTTAAACTGTGCATTTGTAACCTCTGTAATATCCATAAAAAAACCATCTACACTGACTGGATGCTGCGGTTTTTCATGCGCCATAGCTGTTTGGTCTTGAGGTACTGCTCCCTGCTGAAACGATCCTGCAGGAATCCACACCATGCCTTCTGGTATTTTAACATCGTCCTTTGTTACTTTAATCGTAGTTTTTATTGTTTCAGACTTTACTTCTTCCTTTTCTATTACTTCTTTTTTTTCATTTTTACAACTTGTAGCTAATGTTAGTGTTAAACAAATAGCTAATAAAAATAATTGCTGTCTCATACCCGTATTCATTTAAAGTAAAATTAAGTCGCAAATGTATTTATAATTTTTTGAAATTATAGATTCTCTGTAAGAATACCATCTTTAATTTAGAAATAATATAAATCGACTACAAAATCAAAACCTACAAAAAGCATCTTAATTAACTGTTTTCTATCCTTTAGGTTTTAATTATCTTTGCGTAACTTAATACATTTGTATATGATACATTCAATGACGGGTTATGGAAAATCTGTGTTGCAATTACCAACCAAAAAAATAACGATAGAACTAAAATCTCTTAACAGCAAAAATCTAGATTTAAATGCTAGAATGCCTTCTATTTATAGAGAAAAAGAGCTTGGTATTCGCAAATTATTAGCAAAAAAGTTAGAACGAGGAAAAGTAGATTTCTCTATTTATGTAGAAACAACTGCCGAAGATACCTCAACACAAATAAACACACCTGTTGTTAGCCAATACATTAACCAATTAAAGCAGGTAGTTAATGGTGATGATATTGAACTTCTTAAAATGGCTGTTCGTTTTCCAGATGCTTTAAATACAGTACGTGAAGAAATTAATGAAGACGAATGGAAAACCATTGAAGCCGAAATTAATACTGCTCTAGATCATATTAACAACTACCGCCTTAATGAAGGTAAAGTTTTAGAGCAAGATTTCAATCAACGCGTTTCTACTATTTCAGAGATCTTAGAACAAGTTATCACCATAGATCCGGAACGTGTTGAAGCAGTTAGAGAACGTTTAGCAAAAGGTGTTGTCGATTTGAAAGAAAAATACGACGAAAACAGGTTTGAACAAGAATTAGTATATTACATTGAAAAATTTGATATTACTGAAGAAAAAGTGCGTTTAAAAAACCATTTAAACTATTTTATTGAAACCTTAAACACCAAAGATTCTAACGGAAAGAAATTAGGCTTTATTGGTCAGGAAATGGGAAGAGAAATAAACACCATTGGTTCTAAGAGTAATTATGCACCCATGCAACAATTGGTTGTACAAATGAAAGACGAACTTGAGAAAATTAAGGAACAGTTATTGAATGTCTTATAAAGATAATAGACGTTAGAATACAATTAATATATATTGTTACACTGAGCGCAGTCGAAGTGTCTTAAAACATCAAATTTGGCAGAACAAAATAATACAAAAGAAGGCAAACTCATCGTGTTTTCAGCACCATCAGGATCTGGAAAAACAACTATAGTAAAACACCTATTAGGCTTAGATCATTTAAATTTAGAATTCTCTATATCTGCAGCATCACGTGAAAAACGTGGTAATGAGATTAACGGGAAAGATTACTATTTTTTATCAGCAAAAGAGTTTAAAAACAAAATTAAAAACGACGAATTCCTAGAATGGGAAGAAGTTTATCGTGATAATTTTTACGGCACTTTAAAAACCGAGGTTGAGCGTATTTGGGCAAAAGGTAAAAATGTTATTTTTGATATTGATGTTTCTGGAGGCCTGCGTATTAAAAGAAAATTTCCAGAACAAACTTTGGCCATTTTTGTTAAACCACCAAGTGTGGATGAACTTAAAATAAGACTTAAAAAACGTAAAACAGAAAGTGAAGACAAAATAAACATGCGTGTTGCTAAAGCTTCGGCAGAACTTGCAACAGCACCCCTATTTGACACTATTGTTATAAACGACACTTTAGAGCACGCACTTGAAGAAGCCGAAACTTTGGTTTCAAATTTTGTAAATTCTTAAAAAAGAAGCACATGAAAATTGGGTTGTATTTTGGTTCTTTTAACCCCATACATATTGGACATCTTGTTATTGCCAATTACATGGCCGAACATAGTGATTTAGACCAAATTTGGTTTGTGGTAACACCACACAACCCTTTTAAAAAGAAAAGCAGCTTATTAGACAATCATCAACGTTTAGAAATGGTGTATTTAGCAACTAAAGACTTCGATAAATTACAACCTAGTGATATAGAATTCAATTTACCGCAACCTAGTTACACCATTAATACGTTAACCTATCTTCAAGAAAAATACCCTGAAAAAGAATTCTCTTTAATTATGGGAGAAGACAACTTAAAAGGGTTTCATAAATGGAAAAACTATGAGTTAATTCTTGAAAATCATCATATTTACGTTTATCCTCGAATTTTAAACGGACATATTGAAGCCCAATTTGACCACCATGAAAAAATACATACCGTAAACGCTCCAATTATGGAGCTTTCATCTACTTATATACGTAATGCTATAAAAGGCGGAGTTAATGTAAAACCTATGCTTCACAAATATGTCTGGGAGTATTTGGATACTATGAATTTTTATAGATGAACAGCCATAATAATCTTTATGGCAAAAAAAGAAATACATTAAAACTGGAGAAGGGCGACCTAAATGGTTTAATCCAATTAGTCATGCCGTTGTTACTAATAACATGTGTTTTGTAAGCAGTCAGTTGTCTGCAAACAGTAATGAATAATATGTTTATGGAACCGCTTTAGAGGAAGAAAAATTGGCTTTTCAAATTTTTTATCTGTACTAAAACATTCTGGTTTTACAAAAGAAGATATCGTTTTTATAGATATTGCTTTTAATAATCTTAAAGCCCCCCCGGAAATTAATCAATTATATGTAAATTCACAGAGATCAGTAGTTAACTTCGTGCCTTTAAGTTAAGTAAATATATAAATTATGGATATTTTTAAAGGTTAAAATCTTCTAGAGTTCTCTGATTGCTTCAAAACAGACACTGATTGTAAAGAATATTTAGCAGGCTTGAAGTCTGAAATACCATTTAAATGTTTAAGATGTCATCATACAGCCTGTCAGACTCGTGCAGATTTCTCTAAGCAATGCAATATTTGTAGACATACAGAATTGGACTACCTAATAAATTTGGTATAAATTCCTAAGCCACTTTTTTATAATTTTTTACTCTGATTTCTAATTCTTTTTCTGCTGGAGTTTTGTAGTCCAAAGACGAATGTAATCGTTCATTATTATACCATTTCATATATTGTTTTATCACCAATTCAGTATGAATAATACTTTTGAATTTATATCGGTTAGTACATCCGCATTTAATTGATTTGAAAAAACTTT
>CALKXS010000133.1 GCA_938003745.1 uncultured Algibacter sp. | reverse complement strand
AATATATGAAATGGTATAATAATGAACGATTACATTCGTCTTTGGACTACAAAACTCCAGCAGAAAAAGAATTAGAAATCAGAGTAAAAAATTATAAAAAAGTGGCTTAGGAATTTATACCAAATTTATTAGGTAGTCCAGAGTATTTTTATAACAGCTAAAGCTGTTACGTTTATGACTTGAATCTAAGTATTTAAATACCTATATATGCTCCATTTCAAAGCTATTACTTAAATCGAAATTACCTTATATAAGATTTATATCCTATAAAGTGATGTAGAGAGTAATGTCAATTCTCGAAACAATTAATATAAATAGGGGTGACTGTTCCTAATTAGGGGGGTAATCGTTTTTTCGTGGTAATTGAATGTGCCAATTATATCTTTTATTACTGGTTTTATGCTACTTTTGGATTTAAATATTATTAATTATTGATACTTTTATATGAAAACGCTATTATTCCTTTTTTTTTATTGCTTTACCGTATTTCAACTTTTTTCTCAAACAGCAGTAAATCTTAATGCTAAAAAGCCAAATGTTATTATTCTCTATTTTGATGATATGGGATATGGAGATATGGGAGCGAATGGAGAAACCGGACTTACAATTCCTAAAGATTCAAAATATTTAGATTGGAAGAAACCTTCCTTAACTCCAAATTTAGATTCTTTTGCGGAGCAAAGCGTTCGTTTTACAAATGGACATTCTTCAGATGGAGTTTGTTCACCCTCAAGATATTCATTAATTACAGGACATTATTCTTGGAGGACTTCTTTGAAAAAAGGAGTGACAGGAGGTTATAGCCCAACATTTATGGGGAAAAATCGTTTTACCGTAGCTCATTTGTTTAAAAAGCATGGTTATAAAACAGCAATGGTTGGTAAATCTCATATGGGAATGACTTTTTATGATGTAAAGGGGAAACCTTACAGTCAAAAAAGTGGAAGTTACGCTACAGCTATGGAAGAAGGCTTTGTAGATTTTTCTAGAAGTGTAGATAATTCTCCTATCAGTACTGGTTTCGATTATTGGTTTGGTACTCCAGCTTCTTTAGATATGCCTCCATACGCTTGGCTGGAATCTAAAAAGAATAAAGTAAACGTACTGTATAAAGGGGGGGTTATAAAGAATAATAAAGTAGATTTTTCACAAGCTCAATTTGCGAAAAACAGTGATTTTGAAGTTATTAAAAAGAATGACGGAGTCCATGCTCGTGCTGGTGCAAAAGATCCAACATTTGCTTTTGAAGATTACTTGCAAATACAATCTCAAAAAGTGAGAGATTTGTTTGCGGTTTATGAAAAGGAAAAAGTACCTTTTATGATTTATATTCCAATGCCTGCTCCGCATTCACCACATGCAATCCAGAAAAAATTTGAAGGAGAAACTGGTTATGAATATGGTGATTATGTCGTACAAACTGATTATTATGCAGGTGAAATAATCAAAGCTTTAGGTGATGTGAATGACCCAAATAGTTTAGCTTCCAACACAGTGATTTTTATTACAAGTGATAATGGTCCTGAGATAGGAGCATTTAATAAAAGCAAGCGTTTAAATCACGATGCTAATGGTCCTTGGGCTGGTATAAAAAGAGATAATTACGAAGGAGGCACCAGAGTACCGTTTATGGTTCGTTGGCCTGGAGTAGCAAAACCATCTGTAACGAATCACCCTTGTTGGCAGGGAGATTTTCTTGGGACAATGGCAGATTTTTTTAATTATGAATTGGAAAAGAATGAAGCTCCAGATGTAGAAAGTTTTTTACCAATTTTAAAAGGTAAAAAAATGCCTAGGAAAAGGCGAGCAGGATTTATTGAACATTCTAGTGGTGGTCAATTTGCTTTTGTGGAATATTCAGGTGAGTGGAAATTGATTGATGGAACCGGTGGTGGTGGAAATGCGACAACAGCTGATGCTGATAACAATAAAGTCTTGAAAGAAGGTGAGATTGGAGGAGCTCCTCGTCAGCTTTTCAATCTAAAAAGAGATCCAGGAGAAAGAGATAATTTATTAGTAGATGATCCTAATAATCCAAATGATAATAATGACCCTTCAAAAAAATCTATAGAAATGGCAGCGAAACTATACAATTCATTGAATAAAATTAGAGGAGATAAAATGTGGGGCGTTGATATAAAACAATAGAATTTAAGTAATACATACCCTAAATTGGTTGAAAAATAAACTAGAAAACTTAGGAATATGAATAGTGAAGGTTAATAAAGGAATTATAAAAGCGTCTGATTAAAAGTGATTATATAAATAAATAAAAGCGAATGTTTTATATGAATTTAAATAAAGATAGAATATTAATACGAGTAGTAATGATATTAGTTTTAATTTATTGTAATAAATTAATTGCTCAGGATATGCCAAATATTATTCTGATAATGACTGATGATCAAGGTTGGTTTGATGCCGGTTTCAATGGAAATAGGACTATAAAAACTCCAAATTTGGATATGTTAGCAGCTAAAGGCGTTGTGTTAGATCGTTTCTATTCAGCTTCTGCTGTTTGTTCTCCAACCAGAGCAAGCGTGGTTACAGGTAGAAATCCTTATAGAATAGGAATTCCAAAAGCAAATTCTGGGCATATGAAAACACAAGAAATTACAATTGCTGAGTTAGTAAAGCAAAAAGGGTATGCAACAGCTCATTTTGGAAAATGGCATTTGGGAATTCATACACGTAAAGAGCGTGACGCAAATAGAGGAGGGAAGGGAAGACATTTTAAACATTATAGTGTGCCAAGTATGCACGGTTACGACGAATATTTTTGTACTGAATCAAAGGTGCCAACTTATGACCCTATGATTTCACCTGTTGTTTATAATGAAGGAGAATCGAGAAAGTATGGTTGGTCGGCTATAAAAAAAGGAGAGGAATCTAAAGAATATAATACAGCATATTGGGTTGGTAATGAAGAAAAGGTTCTAAAAAATTTAGAAGGAGATGATACCAAAGTAATAATGGATAGATTACTTCCATTTATTGAAAAATCAGTAAACACTAAAAAACCTTTTTTTACAACTGTTTGGCCACACACACCGCATTTACCAGTAGTAACAAGTGATTATTATAAGAACAAATATTATGGCATGACTAATAAACAAAAACTTTATTATGGTTGTATAACGGCTATGGATGATCAAATAGGAAGGTTATGGAAAGATTTAGAAGACAAAGGAATTGCAGATAATACCATGATTTGGTTTTGTAGTGATAATGGACCAGAAAATAATACACCAGGAAGTGCAGGTCATTTAAAAGGGAAAAAAAGAAGTTTACATGAAGGAGGTTTGAGAACACCTGCTTTTGTTGTTTGGCCAGCAAAAATAAAAGGAAATAAACGTATGGATTTTCCAGCTTTTACAAGTGATTATTTACCAACTGTTTTGAGTGTATTAAATATAGAATATCCAGATAATCGTCCTTTGGATGGCATTGATTTGATGCCGTTTATTAAACAACAAAAAATGAAAAGAAGTAAGCCGATGGGCTTTCGTTATGATAAACAAATATCTTGGGTAAATCACAAATATAAGTTAATAACCAAGGATAATGGTGAAAAGTATGAATTGTTTGATCTTCTAAATGACGTATCTGAAACAAAAAATATAATTAATACAAAACCAGAGGTAGTAAAACAAATGCGTAAAGAATTGGATGAATGGTTAATATCTGTAGAGTATAGTTCTAAAGAAAAAGATTATTAAAAAGATTATTTGAATATCCGTTTTCACACATAATCCAGTAATATTTGCTATTACAAGTCTATCAAAGAGTTTATCTTCAAAGTATCTTCGGTTTAATTTATATACAAATTCATTGAGGTATAATTTAAGATACTTTCCTTTTATTTTGTG
>CALKXS010000132.1 GCA_938003745.1 uncultured Algibacter sp. | reverse complement strand
AGAAAGAAAGTCTAGATATACACTAATCATCAAATTAAAAGCTAGAAATGCTGAAGAAATTCAAAAAATGTTCTCTAAAAAATTAAATCAACTAAATCCTATTCTTAAAAAATCTATGACTTATGATAACGGAATAGAAATTAGACATGAAAAAATCACTCGTAAAACTGGTATGAAAATTTACTTTGCTCACCCCTATTCTTCATGCGAAAGAGGTACTAATGAAAACACGAATGGGCTCATTAGAAGATACCTTACTAAAGGAACTGATTTTAACATAATCAATGAAAGTATATTATCTAAAATTCAAGATAAATTAAATAAAACTCCTAAAGAAATAATAGAAAATGAACTAAAAATGGTAGCTTAGACTTAAATTAAAATTAGCAACAATTGTTGCGTTAACACATTCAATGCAGCTTATTCAGGTAAATTCACATATGTTAAATACATTTTGGTTTTTGTTTTTTCAAACATTTTAACAGCATTTATATATGATTTGATTGCTTCTCCAGAAAAATCAGAAGCAAAAGCAACTACTCCAAAATTTACTTTCTCAAGTCTTTTTTAGCAACTAATATAGGAATATCTAAATGGTTGCCCTTTTCTAGTTACCTCCACAGCATCTTCTCTTATATGAAGTAAACCATCTGCTCCTATTTTTTTC
Source organism: uncultured Algibacter sp. (assembly GCA_938003745.1). Lineage (GTDB taxonomy): Bacteria > Bacteroidota > Bacteroidia > Flavobacteriales > Flavobacteriaceae > Postechiella. Next base: position 15,576 of record CALKXS010000132.1, on the reverse strand, counting down.
AGTTTAAAAAGCACTTCAGGAAACTCTTTAAAGGAGACCAAATTTAAATTCTATAATATCTTAAAACGACAGATTAAATTAAGGATATACTTTCTAAACACTAAGATTCTATTATTTAAAATATGCCCGAGATATACAGGAATAATATCCTCTTTAAATAAGTTATAATAACCTTTTACATTATGAGAGAAAACATACCTACTATCACTTATTGAAGATACACTTAAACCAATCACTTATTGCATTTTAAGAGCCATATATCCGTAAAATTACTATGTAATTTATACTCTATTAAAGATTTATATAAAAACTATCTATTGGTAATGCAAAATAATCCATTCCAATTTCATGATAACCAACTTGAGCAAGCATCTTTTCTCCCAATTCGTATTACTCTCTTTTTAGTTCAGGAGAAGGCTAATCATTATCATTAAAACCACGTTGCCCGTTACCTTTTATCCACGGCACATGTTCATAGCTATAAAAAGCTAAGCGATCTGGTTGCAACGCCTTTGTTCTTAAAATAGTTTGCTTTACATATTCTAATGTTTGAAACAGTAAACCAAAAATAATATCATGACCTACAGATGTATAACCAATTTCTCTAGCAAGTTATGTTGTACGGTTTCATTACAATCCTAAACACCATAACTTACACGTCTAAACCCTACATCACAGAGTGCTTATAAATAATCTCTCGTTGTATTATTTGGATGTCCTTCAAAACTAAACTCATAATTATCTGTAAGAATGGAAGATCTTAAAATTCCATTAATCAATTCCTTTAAATGCTACAGGCTAAAAAAGTTGGTGTACCTCCTCCTAAATGCAGTCCTTTTATAATTAGCTTTTCATCAAACAATTATAAATATAAATACCACTCTTTTAAGATCGTTTTTATATAAGGAAAATCTACACTATGCTGTTTTGTTATAAGCTTATTACAACCACAGAACGTGCGTTATACTTTAGTAAAAAGGCAAATGAATATAAAGACTTATCTCTTCCTTTAAATTGCTCTCTTTAAAAGATTGAATTAAAGAATCTTTCCATTTTTGTAATAAAAACATACCATTATTCCAATACGGAACCGTTGTACAACTTACATAACGTGGTCCAGCCACATTATATTTATTGAATAATGAATTATGCATAACTAATATTTTATGGTTCAAAATTAGTATTATGGTTCATAATATATATATTTGTATATAGAGTAATATAACCTTAACTTTCGGGTAAATAAGAAAATCACTAAAATGAAAAAAATTAGTTTTCTACTTATAGCTTTAGCCATAAGTATAACGTCATGTAAAAACGATAAAAAAGAAACAAAAACTGTTACCACTGAAAAATTTGTTGTTAAACCAGAAGGGACTTCTGTAAAATGGGTAGCATATAAAACAACAGATAGAAAACCTGTTGGAGGAGAATTTAAAATTTTAAAATTTGAAAACAAAGAAGGTGAGACACCTCAAGAAGCCTTAAATGGTTTAAACTTTTCCATTCCTGTGAGCAGTGTTTTTACTAATGATGCTACCAATACTAGAGATGCAAAAATAATAACTTCATTTTTTGGAGCTATGTTAAATACAGATTTAATAAAAGGAACTATTAATTATACTAATAACGCTTACACAGCTTCAATTACTATGAATGGCGTTACAAGTAATTTACCTTTAAACATTAAAATTACTGATAAAAGACGTATTACTTTAACAGGAACAATGAATCTTAAAAACTGGAATGCTTTAGATGCTTTAAAATCTTTAAACAAAGTTTGCTTTGATTTACATAAAGGTGCCGATGGAGTAAGTAAAACTTGGGAAGATATTGCTATTGAAGTTAATACTTTTTTAAGAAAAAATTAATCTAAGAGATTTTACAAAATATTTTTTTAATTTTTCAAAATAAAACAATAGAGGTCAGTAGTTAACTTATTGTTTTTAAGTTAAGTAAATATATAAATTATAGATATTTTTAAAGGTTAAAATCTTCTAGAGTTCTCTGATCGTTTCAAAACAGACACAGATTGTAAGGAATATTTATCAGGCTTGAAGTCTGAAATACCATTTAAATGTTCAAGATGTCATCATACAACCTGCCAAACTCGTGATGATTTCTCTAGGCAATGTAATATTTGCAGACATACAGAATCTGCAACATCAGATGCTTTATTTCACAAGTTCAAGTTTGGTGTTCGCAAAGTATTTTCATTTGTTTTGAGATGGCTATAAGCACGAAAAGCTTATCGACAAGTTATACGGAACTGCGTTACGGAGTAACAGAAAAAATAGCTAGACTTTTCTATGCTTAAAGTAAGAGAAGCTATGTCTTCTAGAGGAAATAACCCTATGGACGGGGTTGTTCTTGTAGATGAATTTGTTTTAGGAGGCAGAGAAGAAACAAAAGTTGGCAGAAGCTACAATGTTAAGAAAAAGAAGGCCATTACAACCCTTCAGCCTACAGAAGATGGAAAGGCAAAAAGAATGTATGCTATGAAAATAGATGATTTTACAGCACAATCTTTGCAATATATTTTTGTCAACCATATCAGCTGAAATGCAAAGATTACCATAGATAAACGAAGAGGTTATAGTCCTATTGCAAAGGCTTATAACATCACACAAATAGAAAGTAACGGAGGTATAAATTTCAAAGCGCTTCATGTGTAATGATACACCAAGTTAAATCTTGGATAAGAACAACTTATTCTTGGGTTAGCGACAATAATTTTAATAGATACTTTAATGAATTTTGTTTTAGAATAAACAGGTCTCAAAACAAAACCACAATATTCAATAATCTTATTGTCAAAATGGTGAATAATGATAAAATAAATCAAGCCGAATTAATAAGTAACTAACTACTGACCTCTATAAATTTACACCAAATTTAGCTATTTTATTGCTTCCAGGTGGTATATTATTACTTTCTTTGGTTATAAAATTTATATCCAAATTATTGTTATCAGCTTTTGATGATAATAGAATAGGCGAATAAATCAATTATTTTGTTCTTCTAAATTTACAAACATGTAACATTACGAAACATATTTTATGAAAACATATTCCATAGAAAAAATAAACACCATACTTAATGGCGAATTAATTGGAAATACGGCCTTACAAATTGAAGGACCAGAACAATTACAAAATGCTAAAGAAAACCAAATAACTTTTATAGGAAGTATAAAATATGTAAAGCAATGGGTAGCTTCTCAAGCTTCTGCCGCTATAATTAATGATAATCTAGATATTGAACCAGGAGATAATCGTGCATTAATTAAAGTTAAAAACGCCGATTTAGCTATGGCAAAAATACTTGAATTATTTAATCCGCCAGCTCCTGTTTTCGATATAGACATTCATCCAACAGCTGTAATTCATGAAACTGCAACTATTGGTAATGGTTGTAAAATAGGTCCTAACTGTTATATTGGTAAAGATGTAGATTTAGGCAGTAGTGTTATATTGTATCCAAATGTTTGTATTTTTGATGAAACTACAATTGGAGCTAACACCGTTATTTGGTCTGGAACCGTTATTAGAGAGCGTTGTATTATAGGAAGTCATTGTATTTTTCATACTAACGTAAGTATAGGGGCAGATGGTTTTGGTTACCGCCCAAGTGATGATGGTCGCAGCTTAGTAAAGATTCCTCAAATTGGGAATGTAATTATTGGTCATTATGTAGAAATTGGAGCAAACTCATGTGTAGATCGCGCCAAATTTAGTTCTACTATAGTTGGTGATGGTTGTAAAATTGACAACCTAGTACAAGTTGCTCACAACAGTGTTATGGGACGTTCTTGTATTATTGCTGGACATAGTGGACTTGCAGGTTCTGTTACCCTAGGAGATGGTGTTATTATTGGAGGAAGTGCTTCTATTAAAGATCACGCAACAATACATTCTGGGGCTACAGTAGGTGCTGGATCTGGTGTTGTAAGTGATGTTCCCGCTGGCAAAACGGTATTAGGTTATCCTGCTCAAGATGCTAGAAACATGCTTAAACAATGGGTTGCTATTCGTAGATTTATGAAAGAACAATAAAATAGCAAAGATTGAAAATTTATCAATGTGGCAGACATTACATCGCTATCAAAAATATAAAGCGTTACAAAATTAAATTTTGCAACATTTTATGTTTTATTATAAACCTATATTGGCTTTCACGTCTGGCATAAGATCATATACATCTGCCAAAATTACACCTGCAGCTCCAGGAGTCGAATCTAAAACAAGATTATAGCCCTTTTCTCGAGCCACTTTTTGAATTGTAACACTAACTTTTTCAAGAATGCCTTTTAACAACTCTTTTTCTTGTTCTTGTAGTTTCCTAAATGCGCTTTGCTCATATTTTTTAATGTTTTCCAGAGCCTCTTCAATCTTTTTTTCACGACTAATACTTATTTCGCTAGTAACAGTCTTTATTTCACGTTCATATAGTTCAGATTTTTTTTGAAGTTCAGTTTTCATAGCTGCTAATTGTATCTGATAGGATCTTTGTATTTTTTTAATCTCAATATTTGCAGCCAAATAGCTTGGCATTTGCTCTACCAATTCTTGCTTGTTAATAATAGCAACCTTTATATCTTGAGCCTGAATTACATTTGTAAACCTCATAAATAGTATTATAAGAACCAATACCTTTTTCATATGTTTCATTTTAATCTAATTAAATTATTTATACTTATAAATTTACTTATTAATCTCTCTTCAAACACCATTTTTGTATTGTTCTTAACAGTTCTCACTGTAAATACCTAAAATTTAATATTAAGAACATACCTAAATAAGTACATTAAAAGGCTTCTTAGAAAAAAAGTATTTCTTATACTTTATGTTTTTAACACTAATAAAACTTATGTTTTAATCTTTTATTTAGAGATCAATAGATAACTTCGTATCTTGAAATTAAGTAAATATATAAATTATGAACATTTTTAAAGGTTAAAATTTTCTAGAGTTCTCTGATTGCTTCAAAACAGACACTGATCGTAAAAGAATATTTTAAGCAGGCTTGAAGTCTAAAATACCATTTAAACGTTCAAGATGTCATCATACAGCCTGTCAAACACGTGCAGATTTATCTAAACAATATAACATTTGCAGACATATAGAATTTGCAACGTCAGATACCTTATTTCACAAGATCAAATTTGGTGTTCAAAAAGCATTTTTCATTTGTTTTGAGATGGGTACAAGCACTAAAAGCTTATCTGCGAGTTACATGGGAGTACATTAGGGAGTAATAGAAAAAACAGCTAGACTTTTTATCCTTAAAGTAAGAGAGGCTATGTCTTCTAGAGGAAATAACCCTATGAACGGAGTTGGTCATTAAGAAAAAGAAATCCATTACAGTTGTTCAGCTTACAGAAGATGGAAAGGTAAAAAGAATGTATGCTATGAAAATAGATGATTTTTAAGCTCAATCTTTACAATATATTTTTGTCAACCATATCAGCCGAAATGCAACGGTTACCGTAGATAAATGGAGCGGTTATAGTCCTATTGCAAAGGCTTATAACATCACACAAATAGAAGATAATGGAGGTTTAAATTTTAAAGCCCTTCATACAATGATACACCAAGTTAAATCTTGGATAAGAACAACCTATTCTTGGGTTGGTGACAGTAATTTGAATAGATATTTTAACGAATTTTGTTTTAGAATAAACAGGTCTCAAAGCAAAGCCACAATATTCAATAATCTTATTGTCAAAATGGTTAATAATTATAAAATTAATCAAGCCGAATTAATAAGTAATTAGCTACTGACCTTTACTTTTATTTTTAAATGACATTATTCTCTTTAAAATATAAAACTTATTTTGACTAATGACAACCAAACATGGATTCATCGTTGTTAGGGATAATAGCCGCTCGAATAACTGTTGATATTCTCAGTTATATCAATGGCGTTTTAAAAAAGATATAACGTAACGTATAGCCCATCGCTTGTGGTAGGTAATGCCTATATAGAAAGCATAAAAAAGCCTATCAAAATAAATTGATAGGCTTCTTTATAAAAAGAAAAGTTTTAATTAGTTCTTCTTTTCGTCTTCTAATTTCTTTACGCTATCATACATAATTGGTGTTGCTATAAATAGTGATGAGTATGTACCTACAATTACACCTACCATTAATGCAAACATAAATCCTCTAATTGAATCTCCACCAAAAATGAAGATTGCTAGTAACACTACTAATGTTGTTAAAGAAGTATTTAATGTTCTACTTAATGTACTACTTAATGAAGCGTCTACTACTTTTTCGAATTTCCAGTTGGCATGCTCATTGAAGAATTCACGAATTCTATCAAAAACTACAACTGTATCATTTAATGAGTAACCAATTACGGTAAGTATTGCTGCAATGAACGCTTGATCTATTTCCATGTTAAATGGCATAAATTTATAAGTTAAAGAGAAGATCCCTAATACAATTAATACATCATGAAATACTGCTGCTACTGCACCAAGTGAGTATTGCCATTTCTTAAAACGAATTAAGATATAAAGGAATACTACAATTAAAGATCCTAAGATTGCCCAGAATGATGCTTTCTTGATATCATCAGCAATTGTTGGACTTACTTTAAATGATTCTAATAAACCTACTTGCTTGTTTTCATCATTTAAATCTATAAAATCTTCATAAGTTAAACCTGTTAAATGTGGTTGTAATGTGTTGAATAATTTTAATCTTATTTCTTCATCAACTTCAGAACCTGTTTCGTTTACTTTATACTTAGTAGTAATTTTCAATTGGTTGGCATCTCCAAATGTTTTAGCATCTGCACTCCCAAAAGCATCTGATAAAGTTGCAGAAATTTCAGTTGGATTTACATCTTGTGCAAAACGTACTTGGTATGTTCTACCTCCTACAAAATCTACACCTTGGTTTAATCCGTTTGTTACTAAAGACACTAAACTTAATGTTATTAAGATACCAGAAACAATGTAAGCAACCTTACGTTTTTTCAAGAACTCAATATTAATGTTTCTAAATAAGTTTTTAGTTATTCCTGTAGAGAACTGTAATGTTCCTCCTTTATTAGCATACCAGTCAATTAATAATCTAGTGATAAAAATTGCAGTAAATAAAGATGTCATAATACCTATTAATAATGTAGTAGCAAATCCTTTAATTGGCCCTGTACCAAATATAAATAAGATTAAGGCAGTTAGACCTGTTGTAATATTGGCATCTAAAATAGATGATAATGCATTACTAAATCCGTCTTTAATAGCTTCTCCTTGTGCTTTACCTTTTGCTAATTCTTCTCGAATACGCTCAAAGATAAGTACGTTGGCATCTACCGACATACCAATGGTAAGTACAATACCCGCTATACCAGGTAATGTTAATACAGCTCCTAATCCTGATAATACACCAAAGATTAATAAGATATTTAATAACATAGCAATATCCGCAAATCCACCAGCTTTTCCGTAATAGAAAATCATCCAGATTAATACTAATGCTAATGCTATTAAGAATGATGTTGTACCGCTTTCTATAGCTTCTTGACCTAAAGATGGCCCAACAACTTCACTAGAAATAATATCTGCAGATGCTGGTAATTTACCAGCACGTAATACGTTTGCTAAATCAATAGCCTCATTTAATGTAAAGTTTCCTGAGATAGAAGAACTTCCTCCTGAAATAGGACCTGTAGTTACACCTGGAGCAGAATATACAACGTTATCTAAAACGATAGCTATTTGCCCTTGCGTATTAAATGCTCTTCCTGTCATTTCTTCCCAAATCTTAGCTCCTTTTGCATTCATTTGCATGGATACTTCAGATTTTCCTGTGTTACTAAATTGGTTACGTGCATCTATAACAACAGATCCACTTAATTCTGGTTCGTTATTTCTATTTCCTTTTAAAGCATATAAATCTACTACTTCACTTCCTTTTTCTGGCTTACCAAAAGCAAACTTTACGTAACGTAATTCTGCTGGTAATAACGCTCTAACTTCTTTTGAGTTTAAATACCCTAATATAGCCTCTTTGTCTTTAATTTCAAATTTAGCAACAATTGGCCCGCCTCTATAACCAGCACCTCTAATTAAATCTATAATAGGGTTAACAGTTGCAACTTCAGTAGAATCTGTAGTAGCATCTCCTAAAAGGTCGTTAATTTTATCTTCGGCTGCATTAGTTTCTCCTTCCCCGTTTGCAGGTTCAACTTCTGCAACTTTTTCTGTTGTGTCAATGGTTTTCTTTACAACTTCGTTTGCTTGATATAAAAATGACATGAATTGCTCACCTTTAAAAGCATCCCAAAATTCCAATTGTGCAGTACTTTGTAATAAAACAGTAGCACGCTCTACATCTTTAACACCTGGTAATTCTACTAAAATACGACCAGAGTTCCCTAAACGCTGAATGTTTGGAGATGTTACACCAAACTCATCAATACGCTTACGCAATACTTCAAAAGCAGAAACTATAGACTCATCAATTTTTGTTCTGATAATCTCTTTAGTTTCATCATCATCCATATTACCGTTAATCTCTCCATCTAAAGCTTTTGTATAAAAAATATCTGGAGACGCTAATTTAGTATCACCTTTAATAGCATCAAATGCTACAAAGAAATCTTCTAAATACGTATTCTGACTATCTTTTTGAAGCTCTGAAGCATCTTCTAAGGCTTTATTAAACAATGGATCTTTACTGTAATTAGCCAACCCTTTAACAATATCTTTTACAGATATTTGTAAAATAACGTTAATACCACCCTTTAGGTCTAAACCAAGGTTCATCGCTTTTTGCTTTACATCGTTATACGTGTATTTAGCAATTCCCATATTAAATACAGTATCTGTAGCGATAGACTGTAAATAGTTAGCCTCTTCGGCACTTCTTAGAGAACGATAACCTTCCTCTGTTTCTGCTACTTTGTTAATAGCAATTTCTTGAGCTTCATTTGCTATTTGGTTGCCTTTAAATGTAAAAGACAATTGGTAAATACTTACCAAACCAAATAAAAGTGCAAATAATTTTACTAATCCTTTATTTTGCATGTTTTAATTTTTAATTATCGTCAAAATTTTACGACGGGCAAATATAGAATTTCCCTTATCATTTTGACATTTTTTTATGTTGAAATGTAGTCTTTACAACTTCATAACTTTTTATGATAGCCTGTATTTAAATTTGAGTACTTAATTATAGACTTAAAATTTAAATAATGTAGAATACGTTTAGCTGACAGGACCAGCTCTTACTTCTGGAATAATATGTAAAGTCTCTTCTATTTCTAGCGAAATATGTTGAGATACCTTATATACTACTTTAAAAAGATTTTCTTTTTCGCTTACGACGCTGATATCATTAAAAGAAAAATCAAACGTATGATTGTATGTTCTATCATTTTTAGGTTTTGGTTCTAAAACAACCTTGCCGTTTAAACCTGAATAGTTATCATCTGCCTTCTGAATTTCGTAAACATCAAGATTATAACGAACGTTATCATCCTTATTTGGAATATTAGAAGTTTCGTGATTTAAAGCTGAATAATCAAGAGATAATGTTTTTTGAATGCTAGCAATATCGGCATCACTGTAATATGTAATTTTTAATAATCCGTTCTTACCTTCTTTTACACGAATATTCTCTACACCTATATCTTGCAATTGCTTTTTTACAATGGCTAGTGTAGTTTGGGCTTGGTTAGATGTTAAATTAACCTTTGTAAACCGTAATACAATTTCTTGATTGGGTACATACAATTGCTGCTGACTAACAACACCAAATAAGGTAAGACTAAAAATTATAGCACTAATGCACCATCTCCATCTCGTATTCATGCGCCAAATATAAAAAATAAAGACTGTATTTCTACAGTCTTTATATAAATATGTATTTAAAATTGCTAAATTCCTATTTCCACAGGAATAATAATTCCAAAATAATACTACAAAACTAAGCTTTTAGGTACTGTTTTTTTTACTACAACACCAACAATCCGTTAGTCTTTTTAACTCCTTCTGCAGATTCAACTAATTTCGCTTTTTCAGCATCCGATAAACTAATGTTTACAATTTGCTCAATACCATTAGCTCCTAAAACACAAGGCACACCTATTGATAAATCACTTAAACCATACTCACCATCTAATAATGCTGAACAAGGAAAAATCTTTTTAGTATCGCAAGCTATTGCTTGAACCATTCCAGATACAGCAGCTCCTGGTGCATACCACGCAGAAGTACCTAATAACCCTGTTAATGTAGCACCACCAACTTTAGTATCTTGAACTACTTGATCCATTCTTTCTGCCGATAAAAATTCAGAAACTTTCACGCTGTTTCTTGCAGCTTTTTCAATTAATGGCACCATACCTTTATCACTGTGTCCACCAATTACCATTCCGTCTACATCACTAATAGGAGCACCTAAAGCTTCTGCTAATCTATATTTAAAACGTGCAGAATCTAAAGCGCCACCCATACCAATAATTCTATTCTTTGGTAAACTTGTAGATTTATGTACTAAATAAGTCATAGTATCCATTGGGTTACTTACCACAATAATAATAGTATTTGGAGAATGCTCAATTAAGCTAGATGAAACAGACTTAACAATACCTGCATTAATACCTATTAATTCTTCACGAGTCATTCCTGGTTTACGAGGAATTCCTGAAGTAATTACACAAACATCACTACCTGCCGTTTGGCTATAATCATTAGTAACTCCTGTTATTTTTGTATCGAATCCGTTTAAAGATGCTGTTTGCATTAAATCCATTGCTTTTCCTTCAGCATAACCTTCTTTAATGTCTAATAATACTACTTCCGCAGCAAAATCTTTAATCGCAATGTACTCTGCACAACTTGCACCTACTGCTCCTGCTCCAACTACTGTAACTTTCATAAGATAATATTTAAATTGTTTTACTTTTTTTATGTAATTCGTATTAATAACCGCTTATATTACGAGATTATCAATATTCAAAATTAGTTATATACACAACTGAATTTTATGGCTTTAGTCACACAAAACTACAAATTTATATTCTTATAAATAACAAAAAGAGCAAGATTAAATCTTGCTCTTTCAATAACTAAAACTAACTAATAAAACTAACTAAATTTTTATTATAAATTATACACTATCTAAAACTAAATGCTATTCCTCCAGAAATTGTATTATACTCTTGAAGTGTGTAATCTGCAAAAATCTTAAAAAACCCAAGACTTAAACGTGCTCCTATTGTAGTTCTAAATCCGCTTGCATCAAAATCTAAATTTATTGGATCATCAAGTGTAACTGAAACATTTCCATCATATTCTAAATCATATTGTCCTAACATTCTAAGGTTAGAACTACCTGCACTATAACCAATACCTCCGTAAATATTTATTATTGGGAAATTTAATGACCCTATGGCTTGAACAGTATATGAGTTTAATTTAAACTTTGCGTTTTGATTAGATCCCGCAATAGCACTTTCATTCATTTTATAATTTACTTTCATATTTGTATAAGCTCCTAGAAGCGATACATGTAAAGGCAACCTATCTAAAGTACCAAATATACTTGTAATTTCTTTTTTAAAACCAAAACCTATTAGACTTCCTTTAACGTCCTCATCTCCAACTTCTGGAACAAAACGTGCCATAACATCAATCTTATAAGGTAATCCTACGCTTAATTGTACTGCTGGTGTTGGGACTGCATTTAATGGTAAATCTTCACTTATACCTGATGGCATTTGAAACGTTGTTGTTGCCGTTTGAGTAGATCCATTTACTTCCACCTCTGTAGACACATTTAACATCGCGCCATCTCTAGATCCAGCAACCGTTGAAGATGTAACCGTACCTGATGGTAAATTAACAGACTCTAAATTAGAAATGGTAAATATCTCATCTTCCGATGGCACCATAGATACATTTAAACCAATTGCAATATCAAAACCTAACTTTTTATGAACCTTAGCAGTATGATACCATCCACTATTCATTCCATAAATCAATCCTTTCATAGCTGGACTAATGTAGGCTTCAGTTAACTTATTAGCATCGCCTTTTGCTGCTAATAAAATACTCTCTAGATCTTGTGCTTGCGTCATTAACGTCGACATAAACAACAATGCTAATAAAGATACTTTTTTCATTCCTATAAAATTGGCTGAGACAAATATATACAAAAAAACATACAAAAATAATTCTTTATCGAAAAAACACGTACTTAAACAGCACTTTATAACAAAAAGAACCCTGACATTAAGAAATATCAGGGTTTATAAACTTTTAATAAAAATTTTGTTTATGCATCAATATTTGCATAAATAGCATTTTTCTCAATAAATTCTCTACGAGGTGGCACTTCATCACCCATTAGCATAGAGAAAACTCTATCTGCTTCTGTTCCATTTTCAATTTGTACTAAACGCATCGTTCTATACTCAGGATTCATTGTGGTATCCCAAAGTTGTTCTGCATTCATTTCTCCAAGACCTTTATATCGTTGTATTTTAGATCCCTCCCCAAATTGAGAAACAATAGTATCACGCTCTTCATCAGACCAAGCATATTGCTTTTTAGCACCACGCTTCACTAAATATAATGGCGGTGTAGCAATATAAATATGTCCGTTTTCAATTAACTCCTTCATAAATCTAAAGAAGAATGTTAATATTAATGTGGCAATGTGACTACCATCAATATCGGCATCACACATGATTACTACTTTATGGTAACGTAATTTAGACAGGTTTAATGCTTTACTATCTTCTTCGGTTCCTATTGTAACACCTAAAGCTGTAAATATATTTTTAATCTCTTCGTTTTCAAAAACCTTGTGAACCATAGCTTTCTCAACATTTAATATTTTTCCACGAAGTGGAAGAATAGCTTGAAACGCTCTATCACGACCTTGTTTAGCTGTACCACCTGCCGAATCTCCCTCAACAAGGAATACTTCACATTTTTCAGGATCTTGTTCTGAACAATCAGACAATTTACCAGGTAAACCACCAATACTCATAACTGTTTTACGTTGTACCATTTCACGTGCCTTTTGAGCTGCGTGACGTGCTTGTGCTGCAAGAATTACTTTTTGTACAATTGTTTTAGCATCATCTGGATGTTCTTCTAAATAATCCGAAAGCATTTCAGATACCGCTTGACTTACAGATGCAGAAACTTCTCTATTTCCTAATTTCGTTTTAGTTTGCCCTTCAAACTGAGGTTCTTGGACTTTTACTGAAACGATTGCCGTTAACCCCTCACGGAAATCATCTCCAGCAATATCAAACTTTAATTTGTCTAATAATCCAGATTCATCAGCATACTTTTTAAGTGTATGTGTTAAACCACGACGGAAACCAGATAAATGTGTTCCACCTTCATGCGTATTAATATTATTTACATAAGAATGCAAATTTTCGGCATAAGACGTATTATATATCATAGCTACCTCAACTGGTACACCATTCTTTTCGCCTTCAAAAGAAATAACATCTTTCATTAAAGGCTCACGAGTAGCATCCAAATAACTAATAAACTCAGACAAACCATTTTCAGAATGAAATGTTTCACCTTCAAACTCACCATCTTCTTTAACAGCTCTTTTATCTACTAAATGAACTGTAATCCCTTTATTCAAATACGCCAACTCACGTAAACGACTCGCCAACGTATCATAACTATACTCTAAAATCTGAGTAAAAATAGTTGGATCTGGCTTAAAGGTAACCGTTGTTCCTCGCTTATCTGTTTCACCAATTTGTTTTACAGGATATAATGCTTTACCACGCTCATACTCTTGTTCGTAAACTTTACCTTCTCTATAAACCGTTGCTTTTAAACTTTCTGATAATGCATTTACACAACTTACACCAACACCATGAAGTCCACCAGACACTTTATAAGAATCTTTATCGAACTTACCACCAGCACCAATTTTAGTCATTACAACCTCAAGTGCCGAAATGCCTTCTTTTTTATGCAGTCCAACAGGAATACCACGACCATCATCTTCTGTAGTAATCGAGTTATCTTCATTAATAATAACCGTAATGTTATTACAATGTCCTGCTAAAGCTTCATCAATCGAGTTATCGACTACCTCGTACACTAAGTGGTGTAAACCACGAACCCCTACATCTCCAATATACATGGAAGGACGCATACGCACGTGCTCCATTCCTTCTAAGGCTTGAATACTATCTGCCGAATAATTATGTTCGTTAAATGCTTCTTTTTCTTCGCTCATATTATTATATCTATAATTTAAGTTTCGTTTATTATAAGTTTCCGATCTTCATCGGAGTAAATTGAAACAACCATTTTAATTTCGGTTATCAATCGCATTAAAACTGGTTTTCTTTTACATAAAAAAGATGACGCATTTGTTTCATTTTTATATACTAACAAATATACGAATAATAAAAACCGTTAAAAAGCCTTTTAAGGAGTTTATACAATAATTATTAACAATTATTAGTTTCTTTAAAAACGGCTTAAATGGTCTTAAAACAGCTTTAAATTAAATTTACGGCTTAAATAAAACATTCTGATTTTAGACAAATTCATAAAAGTGCTTAAAATTTATTTTTCAGGTTTACTTGTTATGTCTTTTGACTTAAAGAAGCGTTTTTTTTTAATTAAAAGAACCAGTTTTATACAATCTTATTAAAAGGTTTCCAAAGCTTATTTCGTTGTTTTTTTTAAAGGATTATCCTGATATTCTACAAATTAATATAGGGTTTGGATTTCTCAGAAAAAAATATAATTTCATTTCACGCTGGGTATAAATGATTATAACGATTTCATATATTCAAAACATTAGCAATAAGAGAAAAACCTGTAAAAAACATGAAACAGAGTGACATTGTAGAAATTGATTTATTTCAAATTCATTACTATTTAAAAGACAAATCTCATTCAATGGATGCCTTAACTTTAAATAAGGTTGAAGCAGAGTTTCTGAAAATATCGAAAGAGGTCGCAAAATATTTGATTGTAATATAATTGTTGAATCGCAAGCACTAGAAGAAGGAGGAATAAAATCTCTCTATAAATTTCTTCTCAAGAAGAAAAATATAAAACACACTGTTGGTATAAGTGTTTTTTATAGCTACAATGATTGGAAATATATTAACGAACGTCATTAGTAATAATCTCAACGAAGACAAAGAACAAACTCAATTAACTAAAAGACTTACAAAAGCACAAATTGAAGAAGTCGAATCAAGAAATGAAACTTCAAATTTAATTTCAGAAAACAATAAAAGATAGTATTGAAATCTCAAATCATCTGAAGAATTCCCAACCTGAATTAGATCTAAATGTTAATAAAAAAGAATTAGATGACAAAATATTTTGAATATCCGTTTTCACTCATAATCCAGTAATATTTGCTATTACAAGTCTATCAAAGAGTTTATCTTCAAAGTATCTTCGGTTTAATTTATATACAAATTAATTGAGGTATAATTTAAGATACTTTCCTTTTATTTTGTGATAATTACCCAGTAAGTTTCTTTTCGCATTACTTATGGTTATATGTACCCATTTTAATGTTTCTATTGTAGTTTGTTTGT
>CALKXS010000131.1 GCA_938003745.1 uncultured Algibacter sp. | reverse complement strand
GGTACATATTACTATTAGCAATGCTAAACGAAATCTATTAGGTAATTATAATTATCATAAAATCAAACGAAAATACCTCCAGTTGTATCTAAATGAATTTGTGTACAAACTTAATCGAAGGTATTTTGAAGAAAAACTCTTAGATAGACTTGTTACTGCTGGAATTACAGGATTATGAATGATTACGGATATTCAAAAATTTAATTGTTAAAACGAATTTATGACGAACCACTTATATTTATAATTAGCTACATTTTTAGATTAAAAACATGATAGCTGAAAAAGATAATACCACGTTAAATAATTGATGAGAATCCTTATATAGTCCTGATGACATAAAATCTATTACCTATAGTTCATAAAATTGTAATACTTTCGCATCTTAATCTCTTTAAGAACTTGTTATGTATTTTCTAGCCGAAGATTTAGATAATTACGTAGTAAACCACTCGGAAAACGAGCCAGATTTATTACAACAATTAACGCGCGAAACATATCAAAAAATATTACAGCCTATTATGCTTAGCGGACCTTATCAAGGACGTGTTCTAAGTATGATTTCTAAATTAATACAGCCAAAAAGTATTTTAGAACTAGGCACTTTCACCGGTTATGCTACATTATGTTTAGCCGAAGGAATAACTAAAAACGGAGAGATTCATACAATTGATGTTAATGAAGAATTGGTAGATTTCCAGCGAAAGTATTTTGATAAATCTGATTACGGGCATCAAATTCACCAATACCTAGGAAGTGCTATTCATATTTTACCAAAACTAAATCAAACCTTTGATTTGGTCTTTATTGATGCCGACAAACCTAACTACGTTAATTACTTTCACCTAATTATAGATAAGTTAAATACTGGAGGTATAATTATATCTGACAATGTACTATGGCACGGAAAAGTTATTGAGAAACTAGACCCAAAAGATAAATCAACCAAAGCTCTTTTAGATTATAATAAACTGTTAAAAGAGGACCCTAGAATTGAAACGGTTTTACTTCCGATTAGAGATGGTTTAACTATTAGTCGAAAATGTAAGTATTAGGTTCTTTTTTGGTTTAAAACACCTTTTTTACTTAATTCAATATTAGTCTCTATAGTTTGAAAAAACTCATAGTTATCAAATGGTTTTGTTATTATACCATTAAACCCTTTGTATTTATCGCTTAAATTAAAGTCATCAATATCGGCAGCTGTAAGCGCTATTACAGGAATATCTAAATCAAAACCTCTAATTATGTTCGTAGCTTCAATACCGTCCATTTTTGGCATATTAATATCCATTAAAACTAAATCATACATATTATTTTTTAGAGCATCAATGGCATCCTCTCCATTTTCTACAATTTCACAACTATAATTTCCTTTTTCTAATAAGCTTTTGGTGACTATCTGATTTATTTTATTGTCTTCAGCTATTAATATTTTATAATTTTTAAGTGCTCTTACTTTTTTCTTAACTTTTCTTATTTGTTCTTTCCCTATGCCTTCGTTATCTATTTTAAAATTGACATTAAAACTAAATGTAGATCCAAAACCACATTCACTTTCTAGTTCAATTCTACTACCAAAGAGCTCTATTATTTTTTTTGAAATTGAAAGCCCTAAACCTGTTCCTTTATAGTTTATATTACTTTGCTCTAATTGAGTGAAATTTTCAAATATTGCTTTAAATTTATCTTTAGGAATTCCTACTCCATCATCTTGAATTTCAAAACGTAAATCAACATCATCAATTAAATTACTATTCTTTAGAATCACGTTAACAAAAATATTTCCGTTGCTCGTAAACTTTACACTATTACCTATCAAATTAATTAAGACCTGAGATAATCTTACATTATCACATTTAATATATTTCGGAATTCTTTTATCAAAATTTAAATGAATTTTATTAGTTGTTTCTTTCAATTTATATTCAAATGAACCAATAATATTTTTTATTAAGGGTTCTAATTCAACTGATACTGTTTTTAATTCTATTTCTTCAGATTCTATTTTACTAAACTCTAAAACCTCATTAACTAAGCCCAAAAGATAATCACCAGAATATTTTAAAGACTTCAAATACTTACTATCACTTGCCTTTAAACTATTATTATCAAGTAATAATGATGTTAAACCAACAACTCCATAAAGGGGTGTTCTTAATTCATGTGTAACATTCGAAATAAATTTTGATTTTAATTTACTTGATTTCACAGCTTCATTGTTGGCCAATTCCAGCTCTTCATTTCTTATTTCTAAAGTTTTAGTTAACTTTATTTTAGATGAATAACTTCTATAAATCGTTATTAATGATATGCCCAATAATAACAATGTCATGGCCATTATAAAGTTAATGTTCTTAATTTTTTTTGAAGACGCTACTTGTAGTAATTTTTCAGTATTTGCTAGTTCCAATTCATTTTTATAATCTTCAATTAAAAATTTAGATTTATCTATAGCTGCATGCTCATGTTTTTCTTTATTTAAATACGCTTCATTTAATTTATTGTGTTTCAATAAAGTTAAATATGCATTATCTCTATCATTAATTGAATCATAAACTATGGATAACTCCTTATAAACATTTAAAAGTAGTTCTGTATGATACTCTTTAATAACATGATCTTGCTCTAATAAAAATATAGCCTTATTAAGTTTTATATTTGCATTATTGTAGTGTTTTTTCTTTACTAAATACAAGCTAAATAAATAATTATAATGACTGGTGAAATATGAGGTTTCAATAGTTGCTTTTGTTAAAGTATCTTCAAAACGAACTAAGCTAATTAACGCTTCATTTAAACTACTGTTTTTAATATGATATTGACAAAGTTCTATTTCTATATCAAAAATCAATTTATATTTTTGAGCACTAGTATAATTATTATTATTAGTAGTATTGAAACTTGATTTTGAAATAAACGAATGTGCTTTTTCTAAATATGAAATAACAGTTTTTTTATCTCCTTTATTTTTTTCTAAAATAGCCAAACATAAGTATGCCTTAGCTAAGAGAAAATCATCTTTAATTTCATTTGAAGGTCCCAACATAGACAAATAACTACGTTTAGCATCTCCATACTCATTCATTAATTGATAGATGTTTCCTAAATAAAGATTAGAAAAAGATTTACCATAAGCATCATTAATAGAGTCAGATATCTTTTTAACTTTATTAAACGACTTAAAAGACATGACATACTGCTCATTATCATAATAAGATAATGCTGAAGAATTTATGCTATCTATTTGTTTTATTAAATGTCTTTCAGTTTGACTACTTAAAACATTAATAAAAGCAAGAAAACACGTTATTAAGCAAGTTTTCATAAATTGGTGTTCGGTTTCGGAAGGCTAATCTAGTACAAATAAATCGAACATAGTAAAATTATTCGTTGAAAGGTGTTTTTGAATAAGAAAAGGAGTATTAAAATTTACGTTTTACAGAGCCTGTAAAATCACCAAGGTCATCTTTAACACTATTTAACTCCTTTTTAACATCAGATATAATAGTTGTATCTATTCCTGTATCTTCAGCACTTTTGGTTATCTCGTGCTTAATATCGTTAGTTGCATCCTTTAACGTACGCATACCTTTACCTAAACCTCTAGCGATTTCAGGTAATTTATCGGCACCAAATACCATAATAACTATAAATAATATAAATGCTATTTCTGCTCCGCTAATAAATAAGAATGTTTTATGCTGTATCACATTACAAATATAGTAAGTTGTTTTAATAATTTAAAGAAAATATTTTTGTTTATGCTATATATTTCAAAAAACTTTAAAACAAAAAAAAGCCAGCTTTATAAGCTAGCCTTAAAATTAGATTTTTTTATCCTTTTATTTTATTTTTAAACTTATCAAAATCGTTTTGCTTTATCTCTTTTGGCCAAGAATTATTAGAAGTATCAACATCTGCCGTTTCCTTA
Organism: uncultured Algibacter sp.; assembly: GCA_938003745.1. GTDB lineage: Bacteria > Bacteroidota > Bacteroidia > Flavobacteriales > Flavobacteriaceae > Postechiella. The sequence goes on along the minus strand of CALKXS010000131.1, from coordinate 14,430 downwards.
TTAGGATCAACTGTTATACTCAAAATTTCTTTTTGTGACGCTATCGCTTTACCAACCTCTTTATCGTTTTTATTCCAAATTTGAGCAGGATACGTAATTGTTTCTGATGTTCCGTCTGTATATTTATATTCTACAATAAGTGGCATCACTAACCCTCCTGGTTTTTCAAAAGTTATGTTATAGAAATATTTAGGTGATTTTAATTTTTGACGTTCCTCTGCTGTAAAATTATCCATAAGATATTCTTTAAGAAGTTTAATATCATCTAAAGGTTTATCATCTTTCATACTTGACTTATAGTCTTCACTTCCTTCTTCAACCATATAAACCAAAGGAATTAAGTCTTTAACCTTTCTATTATTCTTTTTAAGATAGTCTTTAATGAATTGGTTTGGTTTAGATGTTGCATAATATTTCTTAACATCTTTAACACCTATATCAACCCAGTCTGTAGTATAAAACCATCCCCTCCAGTACCAATCTAAATCAAATGCAGAAGCATCTTCCATAGTTCTAAAGAAATCTTCTGGAGTTGGATGTTTAAACATCCATCTATTTGCATATTCTTTAAAAGCATAATCAAACAAATCACGTCCCATAACTGTTTCTCTCAAAATATTAAGAGCGGTAGCAGGCTTGCCATAGGCATTGTTTCCAAATTGATAAGTATTCATCCCTTTGGTCATGATAGGAGCAATATTATCTTGATTACCTCTCATGTAAGGTACAATCATATGCGCAGGCCCTCTATCTGATGGGAAATATTTATCCTTTGTTGATAGTGCTGCAGGATAGCTTTCTCCAAAATCTTGCTCTGCTACATATTGTAAGAATGTATTTAAACCTTCATCCATCCATGTCCATTGACGCTCATCACTATTTACAATCATAGGAAAAAAATTATGACCTACTTCATGAATAATAACTCCCATCATACCGTATTTAACACGATCACTATAAGTGCCATCTTCTTTTGGTCTTCCATAATTCCAGCAAATCATTGGATATTCCATACCTTGGTTCTTTGCATGTACAGATATAGCTTTATGATAAGGGTAATCAAAAGTCATTCTAGAATAAGATTTTAATGTACTTGCAACAGCTTTAGTAGACCACTCTTCCCATAAAGGATTACCCTCTTTAGGGTACATGGAAACAGCCATTACGTCTTTATTACCAACTTTTACAGCCATCATATCCCAAATAAATCTTCTAGATGTTGCAAAACCAAAATCACGAACGCTTTCTGCATGTAATTTCCAAGTTTTTGTAGCTGTAGATTTTATTTTTTCAGCTGCTTCTGCTTCAGCTTGCGTTACAATAACAACAGGCTTATCATAAGATTTTTTTGCTTTTTTATAACGCTCCATCATTACTTTAGAAAAAACTTCTTTTCTATTAGTTAATTCTCCTGTGCCATCCAAAATATGATCTGCAGGTACTGTAATAGTAACATCATAATCTCCAAAAGTTAAAGCAAACTCATCTCTTCCCCAGAATTGAGAATTTTGCCACCCTTCTACATCGCTGTAAACAGCCATTCTTGGAAAAAACTGAGCAATTACATAAGCTCTATTATCATCTTTTGAAAAATATTCGTAACCAGAACGCTCTCTTCCATTTACATGATTATTAATGTTATACCACCATTTTATAGAGAATGAAAACTCACCTCCTGGTTTCATAACCTTAGGTAGTTCTACACGCATCATGGTTCTATTAATCATGTGCTGCAATGCTTTACCATTAGTATCTTTTACTTCTAAAATATTAAAACCCCCATCAAAAACTTCTCTTGTATAATCATTTACAAAATCACTAGCTCTAATGGCTTGATCAACGCCTGCATCCTTAATTAATGGTGTTTTAGAATCCTTTGCTCTCATGTTTTGATCTAACTGAACCCATAAATATTTCAATTTATCTGGTGAATTGTTTGTATAAGTTATAGTTTCAAACCCTGATAATTTTGCATTTTCATCATCTAAGACAATATCCATCTTATAATCTGCTTGTTGCTGATAATAAGCAGCTCCTGGCGCTCCTGATGCGTTTCTATAAATATTAGGTGTAGAAAATTCATCATACAACTCTCTAAATTTATTAGTGTTTTGATGACCCATTTTGGGAGATTTTTTTTCTTGCTCTTGCGCAAAAAGACTTCCTGAAACGAATGCAGCAGAAAGAAAATAAAAGACAATTTTTTTCATTATTTTTTTTATATTTTATTTAACAAACAGTATAAATCACACCTACCTATTAAATTATTATCGCCGAAACCTCTCTAAATCAATAAAATATGAATAAAATTAACTTTATTTTAAATAAAAGCTAACAGAGCTTTATCATTTTGAGAAGTTAAGATAAAACTTTTTTGTTTAGAATTTATTTTTAATTTAACAAGGTTCTGTTGTTCCTCATACAAATCAAATAGAACTTTGTTTACTACTTCAAAGGAAGAGATTTTTCTTACTTTACTAATTTCCATATAACAACGCATAATATCTCCGTCATATTCTTTTCCTATAAACACAAGATCAACTTCCTTATTATTTATTAAAACATTAATTTTTTCTTTTAAATATCGTTCTATGTAACTATTAACAATTTCTAACTCTTTATCATCAGTAAGTGTAATAGTTTCATCATAACGTTCTCTAAGCAAATTTTCAAAATCATCAATAAATATTCTTGATATAATTTGTATAGATTCTTTATCTTTAATGTAATCTATTTGAGTTACACTTATATAATATTTGTGTATTCCTGTAAAAGCGAATAATGCAATTACACAAAGGAGTAGTAAAGATTTAAAATGTATTTTCATTCAAATGATTTGTAAATGAGTGCTAAGGTAATTATTTAATACATTTCAAAAAATATTACAAACTAATTTAATCTTGAATATCTTCTCTGCTTTTAAAATATTGCTTATACTTATACCTTAAAAACATAAGTACTTCAAAGTCAGTTTTATTCTTACAATATTTTATAAAGTTTTCGTCATCTGAACAGAAATAGAAAAAATCCATTACAAATTCGTCTTCTAGAAGATCTGAAGCTAAAAAATCATTCTTTAACCTAGCTTTAATACTTTGCATTAAAGCCTCTTTTGTTTCTAATTTAACACGAGTCTTTAATTCTTTTATTCTACCAGAAATGCCATTTAATATAGAGTTTAATGGTCCACTATCACCTAAAACCCCTAAAATAACATTATAGGTTTAAACTCGCTTGCTTCATGGAGTCTTCTTTCTCTTTGTGCTACTATTTTACCTTTATACACAGGAATACCAACATCATAAAAATTAAGCAGGTGCTTTTCCATCTGTATTTTGAATATCAGAAAGCAAATCTCCTGTTAAAACCTTACCAACAATAACTTCGTCTAAAATATTTACACGATCTTCTAATTGAACATATAGCGTCTTTACCGAAATTGCTAACTCTCCCACAATAACTTCTTTTAGCACATGTTGAATTGATGAAAACAATATAGTATCTCATAATTTTGCTTCAATTTTAAATTCACCTTTATTACTTGTTATTGTAAATAATTAAGCTGTTTTATTTATAACATGAATATTTTCAACCTCTGTATTACTTTTTATTGTCCCATGTAGTTCTATATTCTGGGAGAACGCAATATTGAAACTTAAACAAATAGCTATGATACAACTAATTTTGAGCATTTTATTTTTTTAAAAATTCAACGCTTTCCTTTATTAGCAAATCTATCAACATAATTTCATTCTCTTTTTTAAACAAATCTTTATGAATACTACCTACGTTAAGAAAACTAATAAAATCATCGACTTTATTTAATGAAATATTTAAGATTTCAGAAATATCGTTATGAGTATAAAAATCTAATAGATTAATCTCTAAATCAGGAATCTTAATTGTTTTATCAATCTTTTTTGGCTTCTTTTTTTTGGGTTTGGAAATTAAATCCAAAATCTTTCCCAAGTTTGGTAAATATTTCCTGTCGTTTTTATTTATTATAGACCTTAAATGATTATGAATTACTTCATTATCTAGAAATTTATCTTCATTATATTCAAAAGAAACATTCATATTTCCCATATCTAAAATTATAGGTTTTACTTCTTTTACGTTTGCAATATCTTTTTCAATATTTCCTGAAAGCCCTCTAGATAAAAGAACTGCATCTAGCTTATGTATTTGTTCCACCAATTGTATCTTAAGTTTTCTATTTAAAAAAACCTCTTTATCAACAATAACTGTGATTGGTTGAAATTGTAATGCAGAAATGATTAACCTATCATTTAAAGCAACATCAATTATAAATTCACCATCTAAATTTGTTATTGTTCCTTTATTTGTCGATTTATTAAAAACAGTAACATTTTGCACATCATCAGTTTCAGCCAATATTTGACCTTCCACCTTAATTCTATCTACAGTTTGACTATAAACAGAAAACGAACAAATAAGTGTTAAGAAATAAAATGGTATATATTTCAATTTGATTGATTTAGCATTTCAAAGAACGCACATCAAATCTTAAATAAATTACAATAGGAGTTTAAATTTTTGTTAAAGTACAATAACTTACTTTCCTAAAAAGGAAGAGCTTCTCTCTGAGAAAACCTGAAGAAATTCCATTTCTTTACCATAGTTAAGCAAGTTAAAATCAAAATTTTCAGCTTCAACATATCTAATAAACTCTTCTACTCTATGGTTAGGTATATTGAAATTGTCTACTAAAAATTCTGAATCAAAATAATATATAATTGATTGTACAGGAACCTCTGGTACTCCAACTTTCTTTTTATTTTTCACTTTAGACCTAAATAAAGGAAGTAACAATTGATCTACTACATTTATAATATTAAGTCCGTTTATCATAGCTGGTAGTCTTTGAGCGTCCATAGCAACACTATTAACTTTTGTTTTATTATCTATTTCAAACTCAAATTCATCTTTGTTTTTTATTCCAAAGTAAAGTACATCCAACTTTGGTTTAAATGGTTTTCTTTCTTCCATATCTACATTTAAATTCCCTGTTAATCCCTTAGAAAAAATCACAATCTCATCTAACTCATTAATTTCTTAAATCAAAAAAATCTTCATAGATCTAGACTTAAGTATATCATCGTTTACATTGAATCTTACATTCTTATAATGAACCGCACTAACCTCTATGACATCGTTTAATTGAACATCTAAAGTAAATTCTCCTTTATCATCCGTTATCGCTCCTAGGCTAAGTGTTTTATTATATACTGTAATTCCAATAACATCTGCACGTTCAACTATAACTTTACCATTAATTTGAGTTTTTCCAAAATTTTGGGAAAAACCAGTAACAGAGATCAAGACCAAAAGAAAAAAGAATAGCTTTTTCATAATATCATTTTTACTAAAAATAACACTTTAATTGCTCTTTTAAAACTTAAACTCTCATAAAATTTTATGGCATATAATATTTAAGTAGCTTTACTTTTTAGACATTTTTTATGAAAAACATCATTATTGCTAGCACATCAACAATTCACGGAAGTGAATACTTAGAATATATTTTAGAAGAATTAGATACCTTTTTTAAAGACGCTTCAAAAATATTATTTATTCCATTTGCACGCCCAGGAGGAATTTCTCATGATTCATATACAGAAATAGCCAATAAAGCTTTTAATAATATAGGGAAGCAAGCTGTTGGATTGCATACATATGAAGATAAAATTACAGCTATAAAAAACGCTAAAGCCATTTTTGTTGGAGGAGGAAACACGTTTGTTTTAACAAATCAACTTTATAAAAATAACTTAATTGATACTATAAAAAACAGTATAAATACAGGAACACCATATCTTGGAACAAGTGCGGGCAGTAATATTTGCGGTTTAAATATAAAAACAACAAATGATATGCCTATTGTTTATCCGCCTAGTTTTAAAGCTTTAAGTCTTGTTCCTTTTAACATAAACCCTCACTATCTAGCCCCTAACACTAAAAGTAAACATATGGGAGAAACACGCGAAACCCGCATTAAAGAATTCCACCATTTTAATACACAACCTGTTGTTGGCCTACGAGAAGGAAGCTGGCTATACATTAAAAATGATTCAATTATTTTAAAAGGAGATTTAACGGCTAGAATTTTTGAATACAATAAAAAACCATATGAAGTTGTTTCTGGAACAGAATTGAATTTTTTGAAATAAAAAAAGCTTCATATTTCTATGAAGCTTTTAGAGCGAGAGACCAGGTTCGAACTGGCGACATTCAGCTTGGAAGGCTGACGCTCTACCAACTGAGCTACTCTCGCGTTTCCGGGTGCAAATATAGAATAACTTTTAGTTTCTACAAGAAAAATTATATTTTTTTTAAAAAGTGGTAGCCTAAAATTTTATATCCCTCATTGAAATAAAACTTATGTGACGGAGCGTTAGACACATATGTATTTAATTCCATAGCTTCATATCCTTTATTTTTTACATAATTTTGAATCCAATCAAAAAACGCCTTACCTAAACCTTTATTTCTATACTCATTATCTATATAAACATGATCTGGCTCAACGCTTTTTCCTGAATAATGTCTAGTACAAAACCATAAACCTGAAACTCCTATTAATTTATTACTATCATAAATTCCTGCACATTCATAGTTTTGATTAATCATTTCTGAAAATCTTTGCCCTAATATCTCATCTGACACCTTATTACCATTTAACTTTTGAACCAACGGAACAACACTTTGAATATTCTCTTTTTCAATAATTTTAAACGTAAAAGACATCTTATAAATTTTAAAGTGAAGATAATTAGATTTCTTTAACTTTGAAACACACTTAAATAGTAAATATTGATAATGCAGATTAAATTAATTGAAGCAAAAGACGCATACGCTGTTCGTCACCCAGTCTTACATCAAGGAAAACCAATTGAAAGTTGTTCCTTTCCAGGAGACTCTCTAAATTCAACATTTCATTTTGGGCTTCATATTGATAATAAACTAGTTGGAGCTTGCTCTCTTTTTAAATCTAATAGTGATTTATTTAAAGGGCTAAATCAATATCGATTACGAGGTATGACAATACCTGAATCTTATCAAGCTAATTCATACGGAAATACTATTATAATTTTTTCAGAAACTTTCTTAAAAAGCAAATAAGTAAACTTTTTATGGTGTAATACAAAAGAAAAGGCTAGTTCTTTTTACAAAAAGAATCATTTTAATATTATCTCAAAACCGTTTAATATAAAAAGTATTGAATTACATTTTATAATGTATAAACACTTAAAATGGGTCGTGACTTTCTTAAAACTATAGAGCTTTGTAAGTTAAGACTATTTTTTTTGTAATTTTATTTACTAAAACACCCCAGAAATGAGAGGAAAAAATCTAAAATTCCGTTTACTAATTGGAGCAGCAATTGCCATTTTCTTTGTTTTAAAAAGATGCAGTCAACAAGAAGTTAATGAATATACCGGAAGAACTCAAACCATATCAATGACTCCTGATAAAGAAATTGCTATAGGTTTGCAAAGTGCTCCACAAATGACACAACAACATGGTGGTTTACACTCTAATAATCAATATCAAGCACTAGTTAATAATGTTGGCAACAAACTAGTAAATAGTAGCATAGCAAAAAATACGCCTTATAAATACGAATTTCATTTATTAGCAGATAGAAATACTATAAATGCTTTTGCACTTCCGGGAGGGCAAATATTTATTACGCAAGCTCTTTTTTCTAAATTAGAAAACGAAGATCAACTAGCTGGAGTTTTAGGGCATGAAATCGGTCATGTATTAGGTAGGCATAGTGCGGAACGTATAGCAGAAAGTGAATATTGGCAAGGTCTAACTACTGCAGGTTCTGTTGGAGCTGACATGGGAGGTTTAGTTAGTGGTATTGGTCAAAACAAACTACTTACTAATGGAAGAGATGACGAATTAGAAAGCGATGAATTAGGTGTGCTTTTCATGATAAGAGCAGGCTACAATCCTGAAGAAATGATTGGTGTCATGGAAATTTTAAAAGCTGCTGCTGGACCTAACAGAGTTCCTGAGTTTAAAAGCACTCACCCTGATCCTGATAATAGAATTGAAAAAATTCAAGAAGCCATAGAAAAATACAGAAATCAATAAAAATCAAAAAGCCTCTTTTAAGAGGCTTTTTTTTGTGGAGTGACTAACTCAAATAACTAATTTTTATTTAATTATTTTCTCTTTTTCTTAGATAAAGCTTCTTTTAATATAGCTGCTGTATCTTTAGCTCCATGTAGTTGAGCATATTTAAGAGCAGTCATGTTTTTTGCAGATTTCACTTTTAAATTTGCTCCTTTTGCTATTAAAAGTTCTAATATTTCAGTGCGATTAAACTTCGCTGCATACATAGCAGGAATCATACTGTTAGATTTCTCATTGACATCTTCTCTTCTCAATAATAATTTTTTTCACTGTATCAATATCACCTTTAGCTATTGATACACAAAATGAATTTACCTTAAAATAAGGGGCAGCTTCATAAGAATTAGTCTTTAAATTTACTGGAGTAGCATTTACAGATACAATTGAAAAGCATAATGCGATTGCGGAAATAATGATTGTTTTTTTCATGTTGAATGATTTTGATTTGATGAATGATTTATTTTTTGATTATACTAAAGAGACGACTAAATTTATAAAGTGTTACACAAAATATTGTTAATACTATTTTTTTAACTTTTCATTTAGATAAAATTAAGAACCCATTAATTATTTAGAATAATTCGTAAAACGTTTAATAGTCTACTGTATTTGGAGGCTCTTATGAAGTTTATCCTTTTTATCTTACTATATTTGCCTATCAATAAATAGTAAAAAAAATGAATAAAAAAGTAATCCTTATGATACTAGATGGCTGGGGAACTTCTCCAGACCCGAAAGTTTCAGCTATAGATAATGCAAACACTTCCTTTATAGATTCTCTATATACAAAATACCCCAATGCAGCTTTAAGAACTGACGGTTTACACGTTGGCTTACCTGAAGGGCAAATGGGAAATAGTGAAGTTGGACATATGAATTTAGGTGCAGGACGAATTGTATACCAAGATTTAGCTAAAATTAATTTAGCCATAGAAAAGGACACTTTAAAAGACGAAAAAGTACTTATCGATGCGCTTAAATACGCTTCAGACAACAAGAAAAACGTTCATCTTTTAGGATTATTAAGTAATGGTGGTGTTCATGCACATACTAGTCACCTTAAAGGGTTCATTGATATAGCAAATAAAGCTGGCGTTAACTCTTACGTACATGCTTTTACAGATGGTCGTGATGTAGATCCTAAATCTGGCAAAGGTTATGTTGAAGATTTAGAAAATCACATTGAAGGTACAAATACAAAAATAGCAACTATTACTGGCCGTTATTACGCAATGGATAGAGATACGCGTTGGGAACGTGTAAAATTAGCTTATGATGCTTTAGCAAATGGAATTGGTACTAAAACAACAAATGCAACCGCATCTATTCAAGATAATTATGATAATGATATTACAGATGAATTCATCAAACCATTAATTCTAACAGATAGTAATGATGAACCTGTTACTAAAATTCAAAAAGATGACGTTGTTATCTTTTATAACTTTAGAACAGATAGAGGTCGTGAATTAACAGAAATGTTAAATCAAAAAGATTTTCCAGAATATAATACAACAAAAAAAGATTTATACTACGTAACTATTACTAACTATAGTGATTCATTTAAAGGGATCAAAGTTATTTTCAATAAAGACAACATTACAGAAACATTAGGTGAGGTTCTTGCTAAGAACGGTAAAAAACAAATTAGAATTGCAGAAACTGAAAAATATCCACACGTTACATTTTTCTTTTCAGGAGGACAAGAAACCCCTTTTGAAGGTGAATCTCGTATTCTAAAAAATTCACCAAAAGTTGCAACTTATGATTTAAAACCAGAAATGAGCGCTTACGAATTACGTGATGCTTTAGTTCCTGAATTAGAAAAAGGAGAAGCAGATTTTGTTTGCCTAAATTTTGCAAATGGAGATATGGTTGGCCATACAGGAATTATGGAGGCTGCTATAAAAGCTTGTGAAGCTGTAGATATTTGTGCCAAAGATGTTATAACAACTGGTTTAGAAAACGGTTATACAACATTACTTATTGCAGATCATGGAAATTGTGAAACTATGATTAATCCTGATGGATCACCACATACTGCACATACAACAAACCCAGTGCCAGTTATTTTAATTGACAATGATTTAAAAACTATTGAAGATGGTGTTTTAGGTGATGTAGCTCCTACTATTCTTAAATTAATTGGAGTAGAACAACCAAAAGCTATGACACAACACGCTTTAGTTTAAAATTTAGAACTTTACTTAGATGAACTTGAACGCAAAACTTATTATTGCTGTAGATTTTGATGGCACCATCGTTGATGATGCATATCCCAAAGTTGGTAAGGCTAAAATTTTTGCGTTCGAGACTCTAAAAAAACTACAAGAAGAAGGTCATCGTCTTATCTTATGGACTTATAGATGCGGAAGCAAGCTTGATGACGCCGTAAAATTCTGTGAAGATAACGGCATCTATTTTTACGCCATAAATAATAGTTTTTCTGAAGAAGAATATACTAATGACGTTAGCAGAAAAATTAATGCCGATATATTTATAGATGACAGAAATGTTGGAGGTTTCCCAGGATGGGGAGAAATTTACCAAATGCTTACCAATGAAACTCCGCAAATACCAAAACCTAAAAAAGGTTTTTTTGGGTTCTTCAAATAATACTTTACATTAATACTTGTGCAATAGCTTGACATAAAACTATTACTTTGAGTATCTTTGTACCTCTATTTTTTACAAGATGATTAAAATAAAAACAAGCGAAGAGATTGAATTAATGCGAGAAAGTGCATTAATCGTTTCTAAAACATTAGGTGAGATTGCCAAAGAAATTAAACCTGGTGTTACCACATTACAACTAGATAAAATTGCAGAGGCATGTATTAGAGATCAAGGTGCTATACCGGGCTTTCTTGGTTTATATGATTTCCCTAACACTTTGTGCATGAGTCCAAATTCTCAAGTTGTACACGGTATACCTAATGGAACACCTTTAGTAGAAGGTGATATCATTTCAATAGATTGCGGTGCATTAAAAAATGGTTTTTATGGTGATCACGCTTATACATTTGCTGTTGGAGAAATAGCACCTGAAACGGAAAAATTATTACAAATCACAAAAGAATCTCTATACGTTGGAATAAGAGAATTCAAGGCCAATAATCGTGTTGGAGATGTTGGTTATGCCATACAGAAATATTGCGAAGACGAAGGTTATGGCGTTGTTAGAGAATTAGTAGGTCATGGATTAGGGAGTAAAATGCATGAAGATCCAGAAATGCCAAACTATGGAAAACGTGGTAGAGGTAAAAAATTTATTGAAGGTATGGTTGTAGCCATAGAACCCATGATTAATTTAGGTACACAACGCATAAAACAACATAGAGATGGTTGGACTATAACAACCCAAGACAATAAGCCATCTGCCCATTTTGAACATGATGTAGCTCTTATTAATGGTAAACCTGAACTACTATCTACATTTGCATATATTTATGAAGCATTGGGTATTACTTCAAATGAAGAAAATCAGTTTCGTCAAAAAGAGTTAGTTCTTTAAGAACAGAACATGAGGAAAATTTTCAAGCTAATTTTAAATTTAGTCCCTAGACCTTTATTGATAAGGTTAAGTTACTTTATAAAACCTGTCTTAGCTTTCTTTTTAAAAGGTAAGACATTCACAGATCCTATTGATGGAAAAAGCTTTAAAACCTTTTTACCTTATGGGTATGGAACGCAACGTAATAATGTATTATCACCTTCTACATTATCATTAGAGCGGCATAGATTACTTTGGCTATATTTAAAAAATGAAACCAATTTCTTTTCTGATGATGAGCTAAAGGTATTACACTTTGCTCCTGAGCAAGCTTATTATAAACGATTTAGAAAATTAAAAAACTTAGATTACACTACTACAGATTTAGAATCTCCTTTAGCAGATATAAAGGCAGACATTTGCAATCTCCCGTTTAAAGATAACAGTTATGATGTTATCTTATGCAATCATGTTTTAGAACACATACCAGATGATACTAAAGCAATGCAAGAACTATATCGAGTTCTTAAACCTAGAGGGATGGCTATACTTCAAATACCTCAAGACTTAAATAGAGAAACTACTTTTGAAGACGATAATATTACTGATAAAAAAGAGCGTGCAAAAATCTTTGGACAATATGATCATGTTCGTATTTATGGTTTAGATTATTTTAAAAAACTTCGTAGTATTGGCTTCAGGGTTGATGAAATTGATTATATGGCTAAACTCTCTACTAAAGATATTGATAAGTATTGCTTATCTTCAAAAGAGATTATTCCTGTTTGTTATAAGTAATATACAGGAAATAAAGACATATAAATTTTGAGCATTTTACTTTTTATATTAATTTTACATTAATTATTACATTAATTATTACATTAATAACATCTCTACATAAGCTAATTGATTGTAATTTATAAATAATTTACTTCGATGAAATTAAACCTCTCTTTAATAAACATAGTAGATTTTTATGTTTCTTTTTTTGAAAAGCGCCAAATATCAAATACGTTTAAAAGCATGTCATTATTTGGATCCCATCTAAATATTTTAGATGAGGTAAAAAGGACAAAATCAACTTCAAAAAATCAAATAATAGAATCTTTTCCAAATTATTTAGATTTCAATATAGAAGAAGCGCATATAATTAAAAGAAAAGTAAAGCCGGGTTTAGCCATTAATTTAATAAAAAAATACAATTCTGTAGATGATTATTTAAAGACAGAATGTAGCAATAGCTTTAAAAAAGTTACAATAAGATATGTAAAAAGGCTTGAACAATGCTTTAATATAACTTACAAAACATTTTTCGGTGATATTTCTAAATCACAATGTGAAGACCTTATGAATAGACTTAATTCTATGATTGAAAATAGGTTTACTCAACGAAGTGGCAGAAATAAGGCTTTAAATAATTGGGACTACTTTAAAAAAGCAGCTTATACAGGTATAAATAATAAAACAGCATCACTTTTTGTAATTTATGATGAAAGCAAGCCCATTAAGATATCGTTGAATTTTCATATAAAAAGTATCATGGTTGGATCTGTATCATCTTACGATTTAAATTATTCTAAATTCAGCCTTGGAAATATTGGAATATATAAGGAAATTGAATGGTGTATCAATAATCAAATAACTCTTTTCGATATCGGATTTGGTGATTTTTTATACAAAAGAAAATGGTCCAACTTAATTTATGATTTTGAAACTCATTATATATCGAAAAAAAACAATTTACTTAATAAATTAATTTTTTATGTTCATAATAAAAAATCAAAATTCACATATTACATAGTGTCTAAAGAATATAACAATTTTTTTTATGATAATATTTCTAGATTAAAAAACAAAAAGGTTTTCTTAGATATAGAATATAATGAATTTGATATTAGAGAGCGTGAATATAGCAATAACCTTATAGATACAAAAAACAAAGTATTTGAATTCTTAAAAAAGCCTACATATGATTTAATGTACAAGTACCAAGAACATGTTAATGACATTAAAATTTACAAATCTTCGACTAGTGAAAACACATATATTATTAAAGGAAAAAAAATAGAAACAGGAATAAAGTTCATCAATATTTAAAGTATAATGGCTCAACAAATTATAATTATTACAGGAGTGCTATTTGGTATGCTATCCTTTATTTTTGGAGCTTTTGGCGCGCACGCTTTAAAGAAAATTTTATCTAATGAGCAATTACAGAGCTTTGAAATAGGTATAAAATACCAAATGTATCACGCTATTGTATTACTTGCTCTAGGATTAAATTCAAATGGTATAACTACTGCAACATACTGGTGTTTTACTATAGGAGTTATATTTTTTTCTTTTAGCATTTATGGATTGGTTTTATCCGATTTTAAAGGAAAAAAGCTTCAATTCTTAGGTCCATTACACCCATTGGAGGTTTGTTATTAATTATAGGATGGTTACTACTATTTGTTTCTTACTCCTAAAAATTTCATTTACTAGAATTTTTATTTTCGCTTCATTTTGAGTCTGGTTAACTTTTATGAATGGTGGATCCAAGTCATAAACGCAACACTAGAGTTTTGAATTATAAATTCATTAAACTTTTCATTAGGTGTTAAGAAGTTATATCTTTTTCTGGGTGGACTACCTAATAAATTTGGTATAAATTCCTAAGCCACTTTTTTATAATTTTTTTCTCTGATTTCTAATTCTTTTTCTGCTGGAGTTTTATAGTCCAAAGACGAATGTAATCGTTCATTATTATACCATTTCATATATTG
>CALKXS010000130.1 GCA_938003745.1 uncultured Algibacter sp. | reverse complement strand
TTTTAGAAGTGAAAAGAAACTTTTAAAGTTACTCCGATTTAAAATTGGTGAGCAATACGAAAACTATGAATTTGTTTTAAAATCAATAGGAGAGAAAACAGTAAATGAAATTTGCTATGAAATATACCTATATGAAAAGGAAGATTTTAAAACACTTTTTGATTTACCTATTTCCAGAGGAATCTTATTACTATTTAATGCTGATATTTTAAGTGCTGTTTATTATAGGTTTGAAGGGAATCATTTTGAATATTTATTGAAGCAGTTGAATAAAGGACTTCCACATAACAACAAAATGGAAATAGACCCTTTCAGAGTTTATAGAGCTACTTGCAATTTAGATTCAAATACAGTTGTAGAATTGTTGGTCAAGAAAGATGGAAATACAGGGATTGCTATGAAGAAGAAATTAATGTAGCAATTCATTCTGGGTCAAACATAGGTCAAACATTTTGGAAATAATAAGTAATTAAAAGTAAACATCTGAAACAATAAAAAATCAAAAGACCCTTAAAATCAAGCATTTGAAAACAAAAGAAGTTAAATGAAAAATAATAATGACAGACTGTTAATCAGAGGGTCCTAGGTTCGAGCCCTAGAGAAGGAGCTTAGTAGTAGGAAGCCTTTACAGAAATGTAGAGGCTTTTTTGTTTTGTATAGGTACCAATTTAGGTCTAACATATTTTCAAAATTCTACTTAAATTTGAAGTATGTTAAAATCATCAGAAGACAGTACATTAGCTTTTTTCGAATCTCTTATATTAGAGCCTAATGGAATTAATAACTTAAGGGAGGCTTTTTTTGGAGGAATTGAAGAATCATTTATAACCATTAATAGGAGCGATGAAGATGTTGATGTAATTTACGTTAATGATAGAGATGATTATAAATCCCCAATTAAAGTTAAACACAATTTTAAAGATTATTTAAAAAGTAGATTGTCTAAAGAAGAGCAACTAACTAAGTGTTATTTGAAATCAAGAAGTTCTAAAATTTTATCTAGTATAAAGCCGAATAAGACATTTTTTAGTTTTATTGAGAATACCTAATAGATTTAAATATAAAGTCAAGTAACATAGACTATTTAGTTGTTAATAATACTATAATAAACACCATAACCTTTTATCATACTAAGTATAACGGATATCATGTCTTTTCGAAAGAGTTTCTAGATACTATTTCTACATATAAAGTTAAAAGTAAAAAGGATAAGGTTATTTTGTCATTTAAATGGAAAGCGGAAAACTATCATAAAGAAATTGAGTTTCTTTATGATAGTTTAATTAACTCTAAACCTCCATTTATAAGTTCTTCTTTAAAAACATTTATAAAGGCATTTACACATAAACATTCAGAAGAAGGAGAGTCCATTAAATGGTTGTGTAAAAACATTAAGAATGAGAAACAAATATCTAAAGTCTCTTTAGTATCACTTTTAGATAGTTTATTTAGGGGAGGTTATATTGTTTCTGACCTAAATTATTTTAATAAAACTGTAAAAAATATATTTTGTTCGCCTAACGGAGAGAAGCTGAAAAACATAAAAGTTTCAAAAGCCGAGAAATCGAAAAACCCTTCACGAATCCAAGAAATACGAGCTATTATAGACGGACTATCTAATATAGCTTAACCTTATTTTAGCCTAACCAAGACTGGTAAGGCTATCATTTTAATTAATATTCTTTCATAACATTGCCGCAGAATTAGGCAGAACTTCTTCTGTAGTAATTCTTCGAGTTTTTAAAATAGTGGATTAATCATTCAGTAATAGAATTACTGATTGCCACTAACGAGTTTTCCAAATTTTAAACATATTAAGTTATCGAAACAGAATTAAAAATTAAGAAGATTATCGCTTTGCTTGAAAATCAAAACATACAACAAAAAGCGATACTAAGTTTTCAAGAAGCATTAGCCTATTTAGATGTTAGCAAATCCTTCCTTTACAAATTAACATCTAACAACTCTATCACATTTTTTAAGCCATCAGGCAAGCTAATTTATTTTAAGAAATCCGATTTAGACCATTGGCTATTGCAAAATGAGTTCCAGCAGTCAGCTACTTTAGAGTAAAACATGAATAACTATTTAAATCGTAAGAGTAATGGAGATAGATAATAAATATTTTAAAAATGAGGTTTATGATGAACTTCCTGAATTGTTAAAAGCTTTAGTAAGTCAATTTGAAGGAAGAGAAAAAGATGTTGTATTACTATCTTCATTAGGAGTTTTAAGTAATTGTATGCCAAATGTAATGGGGTATTACGATAAGAGAAAACATTTCCCAAATCTATATACTATGATTATTGCACCGCCTGCATCTGGAAAAGGAAGCATGGGTTACTCTTCAATTTTAATAGATAAAATCCATCAAAATAGACTAAAAGAGAGCAGAGATAAGATTAAAAAGTGGGAAAAAGAAAAAAAGGAAAGTGCCCTAGTCTAGGGGTTAAAATATTACCTGGTAATATAAGTTCTTCCAAGTTTTATACGCATATGAAAAATAATAAGCATGGACTTTTAATATTAGAATCTGAAGCAGATTCTATTTCTAATATGTTGAAACAAGATTGGGGTAATTTTTCTGACATTCTTAGAAAGGCATATCATCATGAAAAAATACCTATTAGTAGAGAGATTGATGATAAGTTTATTGAAGTTGAATCACCAAAGTTGTCAATGGTAATTTCAGGAACACAAGGACAGGTAAAACCTCTAATACTATCTAAAGAAAGCGGGTTGTTTAGTAGGTTTTTATACTACTATTTTGATGATGGTGTTAAATGGAAAGATGTTACACCTAATGGGAGTTTAGTGGACTATACAACAGTATTTGAAAAGACAAGTAATGATGTGTTTAAACCTTATAATCGCTTAGAGAAAATTGAATAGTACTCTAAAAAATGCAACCTCAATATTTTAAAAAAACGGGCTATCATCTTTAAGTTCAAGTATTTTTAGGAATGGACTAAACCTTATTAGAATAGCTATGGTTTTGTCTGTAATAAGAAATATAGACAGTATAAGTAACAACAAAATCTTAATCTGCGATGATATAGATTTTGAAGTGTCGCATTCTATCTTCAAGTCTCTTTTAGACCATGTTTTATTTGTATCTGAATTGTTTGAAAAAGAAAAATACGGGTTGTCAGTTTATGAATTAAATGTGCTCTCTAATTTACCTCAAATTTTTAAGCGTAATGTAGCTATTGATGTCGGTAAAGAATTAGATATAAAGACAAGAACGATGGATAACTATCTAAAGAAGTGGAAATTAAAAGGTGTTAGAACAGGGTGTTATGACAAACAAATTAGTTAGATGCAAGTCTTTCAAAGTTTGCAAACACTGTAAAAAACAAAACAAATGATTACAATAATATTAAGAAGTAAAAAATTAGCCAATGGAGAACATCCAATAGTATTAAGAGTAACAAAAGACAGAAAGTCTAAAATTATATCACTAGGATTAAGTTGTTTAAAGTCACATTGGAAATCAAGTGAGCTTGTTAAGAAACATACAAACTCATCAATGAAAAATAGAATTATTTTAAAGCAGAAAGAAAAGGCTTTAAAAATAATAGACAACTTTAACTTAGAGGATATTGACTTTACCCTCAATCAGTTTGAAGATGAATTTAGAGGCAGAAAATCATCAAAAGTTACTGTGTCTGAATTCTGGAAAGAAAAAGCGTCAGATTTAAACAGAGCTGGCAGAACAGGAAATGCAAGAGCATACAAGGATGTATGTAATTCGTTTTTCAAGTTCTACAAAAACAAAAATTTAGTGTTTAGAGAAATCACACTTACTTTGCTTGATAAATATGAGACATATTTAAGAAGTAAAAACAATTCAGATAGAGGTATTGGAGTGAAGATGCATGAAATAAGAGCTTTGTTTAATGATGCTGTTAAGAAAGGTGTAGTAGATGAAAAATATTATCCTTTTAAGACATATAAAGTATCAAAGTTAAAGGGGAAAGGACTTAAAAAAGCTTTAACAAGAGATGAAATGAAACTTATGGAAACACTAAATACAGAAGAAAACCCAAATCTTATAGATGCTAAAAATTATATGTTGTTTAGCTATTACATGGCTGGAATGAAAATGCCTAACATAAAAATATTGATATTGGTTTGTCCAAACTTCCAATTGGTTCTATCAATACTCAGTATGAGTTTACCTTGCCTGGGAAGTAGGTTGAAAACAAGACAAGTAATAAGGTCTGCATCTAAACTGTAATTAGCAATAAAGCGTTATATGCGTCTTAAAGAGAATTCACAGCTAGATTCGGTATCAAAAGCATTAGCTAGCTTTTCAAAAGTAACTGTTTGTACTTTGCATAGGGCGATTACAAAATGTGAAATCAGTTTTAAATGAGTGTTAAGGACACGAGTTAATTCACTATTTTTAGTGATAACATTGGTTTTCTTTATTAGAGAAATAAGTCAGAATTACCTGTCTAATATACTAAAAATAAATGTTTTAAACTAGCAATTTGATACTTAATACACTTAAAATCAATAGTTTTTTTGTCATGTACTAAGTATGGGTTATTAAATGTAATCCATCAGTAAAAAGAAACTGTATTAAATCCTTACCAACATAGCCTTTATCTGCATAAAGTTTTCCATAGATTTTATCTAAGAAACGTTTATTTTCTAGCAGCGTTCTATCATCTACATTGGCTTGTGTTATAGTAAAGCTTAGAATTTCTCTTTTATCATTTATGATAATATGAGGCTTAAATCCATGAAACCATCCCATAGTAGATTTGACAGTAGTAGCAATATCTTTGAATACTTTATTGTTTCTAATTCGTTTGAGCTTACAAACTCTAACAGGTGTAGAATCGATAAAAGAAATTACTGTAGACTCTCCTAAGCAACAAGTTTTTAAAAACAAACTCATAGCTATTAAATTCTGACCTACTAATTCTATAAATCTATTATAAGAAAATGCATTTGGAAATTAATCTTTCATATGTTTTTGAACATAGAAAATGTAAAAATGTTTAAAGGTTCTAAAGCCACTTAATTGAAACAAAATAGTGAGCGTAATAACGTCACTTTTAGACATAATCGATGGGCGTTTCGAAGTATTAACTTAAAGCGCCTTATCTACGATCTTATCATATTCTTTATAAAATACATTAACTAAACAGAATATTTCTGTAGCTTTAGAGTGGATTCTCATAGATAGGTTTTTGTATTAATATATTGAATTACAGAACTTTAATTACTAAAAATATATCTTTTTTACTGCAAAAAAATTGGCTAAATATTAATAGAACTCAGGCTAAAAGGTTCCGATTTGGTTATAAGAGATAATTATTTAAAAAATGGACATTTGGCCTTTTGTAAAATGACTAATCTTACTTTGAAAAACAATAAAGTAGAGCATTCTAATAAACATTGAGCTTATCATTTTTTAGAAGTTTCAGGTAGTGCAAACGGAAATACACATAACACTGAATCTTTTGATATTCCATTACAACAAAATACATCTTGGGATAGATGTTGGATAAGAAAAATAAAAGGCATTAGTAAAATTCTAAAGCCCTTTGAAAATGATGGATAGTTATTTTAATATTTTATGAAATCCAATTTCTCGAAGTAGCATACCTAGATAACCATAAAAATAAAAATGTAAATACAATAATCATTGCAGTCATTACTATGTGGCTTCTGTAGCTATTCATAAGTGTATATCCTATTTGTAATGTAACGGCAATTAAAGAAATACTCCAGAATCAGAATATTGTAGCTCATTTTTTTCTTTATAATAAACTAATAGCTGTTATTACTGTCCTAGATAGCCATTTAGACCAAAACCATTTCAAATTAATATAATAATACTTATAATTCAATATCAAATGGGTGATTTTATGTGGTTAATTTGTTCATAATTAATGGTTTTAATTAGTTATTATGTAATACAAATTATAAATTTTTTGTCACAACTAATAAATAGAGTACTTTCAACGTCTTATAATTCTCAATTTTTAAAAGTTTGAAGAAGTATTATTATCTTATTACAATCCAATATTTAGGCTATAGATTCCATGGATGGCAAAAGCAACCTGATGTAAAAACGCTTCATCTTATGGTAGACAGAACTTTTAATTTTATATTAAAAGGTAAACGATTTAAAAGTTTAAGCTCTGGTAGAACGGACGCGATGGTATCTGCAGAATGTGCTGCTATTGAATTGTTTTTATATGAACCTATAGAAGATAATAAAGCCTTTTTAGAGTTATTCAATCATAATTTGCCTCAAGATATTCGTGCTTTAGATATTAAAGAAGTTGATGCTAAGTTTAATATCATCCAGCATTCAAAAATTAAAGAATATATTTATTTGTTTGCCTATGGCGAAAAATGCCATCCATTTTGCGCACCAATTATGACTACCATTTTAGATGATTTGGATATTGAACTTATGAAACAAGGCGTTAAACTGTTTGAAGGCGAGCATAATTTAAAATCGTATTGTTATAGACCAACAGATAACGGAATTTATGTTAGAGAGATTTTAAGTTGTGAATTGGTTGAAAACACTATTTACACAGCAAATTACTTTCCAAAGAAAACCTTTTTATTAAAAGTTAGAGGTAAAGGTTTTATGCGAAACCAAATTAGATTAATGATGGGGACACTTATAGATTTAGGTAAAGGCAAATTAACTCTTAAAGATATTGAAAATAGCTTGCTACCAGAAAGTGACGTTAAAATGAATTATATAGCGCCGGCTTCAGGGTTAATTCTAAATAAAATTGAGTTTGAATAGTAAAATCTTTTGTAGATTTATATAAAATTTTAAAGTTATGGGTCAGGTGATCTCTAAGGACGTATTTTCTTTTTTTAGTAAATTAGAAAAAAATAATAATCGTGATTGGTTTAATGAAAATAAGCCTGATTTTAAAGCTATTGAAAAAGATGTAAAAGCTTTTTATAATAGTGTTTTCGATAACTTAAATCTACATGATGAAATAGATAAAGTTAAAATATTCAGGATTTATCGTGATGTTCGTTTTTCTAAAAATAAACTACCATATAAAACCCATTTTGGAGGTTCGTTTCATAGAATAAAACCTAGGTTAAGAGGCGGGTATTATTTGCACTTGCAACCTAATAACGAAAGTTTTATTGCTACAGGATTTTGGGATCCGGCAAAGGAAGATTTATTAAGAATTCGTAAAGAGTTTGAAATGGATGATGAAGAAATTAGAAACATATTAGCTAATAAAGATTTCAATTCGGTTTGGGGTAATGTATTTGTAGGTGATGAATTAAAAACAGCTCCTAAAGGCTTTAATAAAGAACATAAAGCTATAGACTTAATAAGGAAGAAACAATTTATATTTACTAAAAAGTATACAGATAAAGAAGTGTTATCTTCAAATTTTTTAAACGAAATAGGTATTGCCTTTAAAACAATTAGACCATTTTTTGATTATATGAGTGATGTTTTAACTACAGATTTGAATGGGGAGTCGTTGATAGGATAGTAAAATTATAAACTATCAAAAATATTATTTAATATTTCTGTTTTCATTTCTACGTAACTGCAAGATTCTAGAGTAGCTTTATGATGTTTATCTTATTTATTAAACAGCTGCCAATAACTCAGGTTTTTCAAACAATTGAATGTGGCTCAATAATCGCTCTTTAACAATATTCATCATGCGCTTATTTAGAGCTGAAGAGTTTTCAATATAAATAAGATATTCTTCAACAGTAAACTGACCTATAATCATGCCTTTCATAGAATTACGAAGTTTCATATCTTTTTGAATAACGTTTTCTATATAGTTAATTCGTTTATCTAAAACAAGGTCATAGAATACTGCTTTGTGTTTATTTATGTAATTTCTAAAAACTTCAATAAATAAGTCACTTTGAAATTTAATAACAGGTCTTAAAACTAAGTTTTGGAAACGTTCATCACTACTCATATCATCGTTAATTGTAGCGCTAGAAATTTCTGTACGGATACTTTTTAAGTTGAATTGTCTTGTGTTCATGTTTTAGAGTTTTTAATAAAAATAGAGATTAATAAAGCCTATAATTGATGATGCTCTTTATAATTATTAACTAAGTTATTAACAAAACAGAAGATTTGTCTTGTTTTATCTTAAACTTAAACTATAGGTTTATTTTTTAGTTACCGACAGAAAACAAAAACATATAAAATGATGCGAAAATTAGAATTATCTACTGTTCTATTATTAAGAAAAGTATCTTTGATGTTCTTATTCTAAATTCACTTTGATAAGTAGTTAAACATTCAATAAATTATGTTTGTTCTAAAAACTGTTATATGTACTTGATTCTTTTAAGCTAGTGACATCAACCAAATCTTACATAAATATAGAGCTATGGCCTTTATCATGAAAAACATTCACGGCTTGCTTAATAACTAATAGATTTAATAAATGTTTTTACTTTTGGCATATATATATGAAATAAACATTTCAAGATCAAAAATAATTTTAAAACAACAATATTAAAATTTAGTTATTTTTGAAACAAAAGAATATTTGGATGAAATTTGGAAGCGTAGATAACCCTCAAGATATAGATTTTACTTTACCTCAAGACCATGTTGATACCAAACGTGTTTTAGAAAAAGTGAAAGACGATAATATTCCAGAAATCTATGTAGGATGCGCTAAATGGAATAGGGCAGACTTAAAAGGGTTTTATCCAAGAGGAACAAAAAACGAATTAAGCTATTACTCATCACAATTTAATTCTATTGAGTTAAATGCGACTTTTTATAGAATTTTCCCCGCAGAACAATTTTCAACATGGTATGAAAAAACTCCTGATGGGTTTAAGTTTTTTCCAAAGCTAAATCAAGAAATTAGTCATTGGAAACGGCTAAACGAAACTAAAGAAGTTGTTGAACATTATCTATATAATGCTTCTAATTTAAAGGAGAAATTAGGAACTATATTTTTACAAATGCATTCTAATTTTGGACCAAAAAATTTTGATAGAGTAGTAGCTTTCTCGGAAAGTTGGCCTAAAGAGATCCCGTTATCTATGGAATTTCGTCATACTAATTGGTATAATGATGCTACTATAGCTCAAGAACTCTATGAGCTTTTAGAAGCTAATAATATTTCAAATATTATAGTAGATACAGCAGGAAGACGCGATTTAATACATATGCGTTTAACCAACTCTACAGCTTTTGTGCGTTATGTTGGTGCTAATCATCCATCGGATTATACGCGACTTGATGATTGGGTAGAACGTTTAAAATTATGGAAAAATCAAGGAATTAAAGAAATTGATTTTTTTATTCATCAAAATATAGAAAAAGAGTCACCATTATTATCTGCTTATTTTATAAAAAAGTTGAATTCTGAGTTAGGATATTCACTTACTGTACCCAATGAAGGCGGACAGCAGGCTATGTTTTAACCACTTCTTTTAGCGTGTAATTGAATACTTGTAGTTTTAGTCTTAAAATGCAATAAAAAATCGTTTTAAAATTATGAGCGTTTTTTGAATTCTATTGAATAAAACTCAAAAAATACCATATCTATTGGCAATTTTATAAAAATAAATTATCAATGCATCTTAAACATTAAAAAGACTTCAATAAAAGATGGTTTTTTATAAATTTGTTGTCCTTATCAATTTTAACGTCGATTTTAGTGAAAGATAGATAAGCTTTAACACAATAATTAAAAATATTTATGAGCAAATCATTGTTTGACAAAGTATGGGATTCGCATGTAGTGCGAAACATTGAAGATGGACCAGACGTATTATATATAGACCGCCATTTAATTCATGAAGTTACAAGCCCTGTAGCTTTCGTGGGATTAAAAAGTAGAGGTTTAAGTGTATTATATCCAGAGCGTACATTCGCTGTCGCAGATCATAACACACCAACTATCAATCAACATTTACCAGTTGAAGATCCTTTATCTGCTAATCAATTAAAAACATTAGAAAATAATGCTAACGAATATGGTATTAGTCACTGGGGATTAGGTCATCAAAACAATGGTATTGTTCACGTTGTAGGGCCAGAAAATGGTATTACCGTTCCTGGAGCAACAATTGTTTGTGGAGATTCTCATACATCTACGCATGGTGCTTTTGGTGCTATTGCTTTTGGTATTGGTACATCTGAGGTTGAAATGGTATTAACTACACAATGTATCATGCAACCTAAGCCTAAGAAAATGCGTATTAGCGTTAATGGTGCATTAAGTAAAGGGGTTACTCCAAAAGATGTTGGATTATATATAATTTCTCAATTAACAACATCTGGTGCTACTGGATATTTTGTTGAATATGCTGGAGATGTTTTTGAAAACATGACTATGGAAGGACGTATGACTGTTTGTAACTTATCTATAGAGATGGGTGCACGTGGTGGTATGATTGCTCCAGATGAGAAAACATTCGATTATATTAAAGGTCGTCCAAAAACTCCAAAAGGAGCAGATTGGGATACAGCTATGGCATACTGGAAAACATTAAAAACGGATGATGATGCTGTTTTTGATAAAGAGTTAACATTTAATGCTAGTGACATTGAACCTATGATTACTTATGGTACAAATCCTGGTATGGGAATGGGGATTTCTAATAATATTCCTTCTGCTGATGTTGTTGAAGGTGGTAAAGCTACTTACGATAAATCTTTAGCATATATGGGATATGCAGAGAATGATCAAATGATTGGAAAAAAAATCGATTATGTGTTTATTGGTAGTTGTACTAATGGACGTATAGAAGATTTTAGAGCATTTGCATCTATTGTAAAAGGAAGACAAAAAGCAGATAATGTTACAGCTTGGTTAGTTCCAGGATCTCACATTGTTGAAGCTAAAATTAAAGAAGAAGGTTTGTTAGATATTTTTGAAGCTGCTGGGTTCGTATTAAGAGAACCAGGATGTTCAGCTTGTTTAGCAATGAATGATGATAAAGTACCTGCAGGCAAATATGCGGTGAGTACATCAAATAGAAACTTTGAAGGTCGTCAAGGACCAGGATCTAGAACATTATTAGCAAGTCCATTAGTTGCTGCAGCTGCAGCAGTTACAGGAGTTGTAACAGATCCTAGAGAGCTTTTATAAGTTAGCAGTTCTCAGTCAAAACTGAATAATATGTTGATGTATAAAAATTACATTTAAAATAATATACTGCCAACTGAAGACTGGCATACTGAATACTAAAAATTATGGCTTACGATAAATTTACAAAACTAACAAGTACTGCAGTTCCTTTGCCAATAGAGAATGTAGATACAGATCAAATTATACCAGCACGTTTTTTAAAGGCAACAACTCGTGATGGTTTTGGAGATAACTTATTCCGTGATTGGAGATATAATGGTGATGATACACCAAAAACAGATTTCGTTTTAAATAATCCAATTTATAAAGGTAAAATCTTAGTAGGAGGAAAGAACTTTGGTTCTGGTTCTTCTAGAGAGCATGCTGCATGGGCGGTTTATGATTATGGTTTCCGTTGTGTAGTATCTAGTTTCTTTGCAGATATTTTTAAGAATAACTGTTTAAATATTGGTGTATTACCAGTACAAATTAGTCCAGAATTTTCAAATGAAATTTTTGAAGCTATTTATGCAGATGCTAATACAGAATTGGAAATAAACTTAGAAGCTCAAACTATTACTTTGTTATCATCAGGAACACAAGAATCTTTTGATATTAATGGATACAAGAGAGGAAATATGTTAAATGGCTTTGATGATATTGACTATTTGCAAAGTATGAAAAGTGAGATAGAAACATTTACAGAATCTCGCCCTTTCTAAAACATGAGTAGAAAGCATATAGAAATAATGGATACGACATTGCGTGATGGTGAACAAACCTCGAGCGTGTCGTTTTCTGCTTCAGAGAAACTTACAATTGCTAAGCTTCTATTGGAAGAATTAAAAGTAGATCGTATTGAAATAGCATCAGCTCGTGTGTCTAAAGGTGAACTTCAAGCGGTAAAAGATGTTACAGAATGGGCATCTCAAAACAACCATTTAGAAGCTGCTGAAGTTTTAACTTTTGTTGATAAAGGTGTATCTATTAATTGGATGCTTGAAGCAGGAGCAAAGGTTCAAAACCTATTAACCAAAGGTTCATTAAACCATTTAACTCATCAGCTTAAAAAAACTCCAAGTCAACACTTTAAAGAAATAGAAGAAAATATCGCTTCCGCGGAAGAAAATGATATTGACACTAATGTTTATTTAGAAGATTGGAGTAATGGTATGCGAAATTCTAAAGCCTATGTTTTTGAGTTTTTGGCATTTTTATCTACACAAAATGTGAAGCGTATTATGCTTCCAGATACTTTAGGTGTTTTAACACCACAAGAGTCTTTTGATTACGTAAAAGAGATTAAAGATTTGTACCCTAATTTACATTTTGATTTTCATGCGCATAATGATTACGACTTAGGTGTCTCTAATGTTATGGAAGGTTTAAAAGCAGGTGCAGATGGTTTGCATTTAACAGTAAATGGTATGGGAGAACGTGCAGGAAACGCACCAATGGCTAGTACAATTGCTGTTATTAATGATTTCATGCCTGAAATTAATATTGGAGTTAATGAAACGTATTTACACACCATAAGTAAATTAGTAGAGACATTTTCTGGGGTTATGATTCCTTCTAACAAGCCTGTTGTTGGTGCTAATGTGTTTACGCAAACTGCTGGAATTCATGCCGATGGTGATAATAAAAACAACTTATATTTTAGCGAGTTAATGCCAGAACGTTTTGGTAGAACTAGAAAATATGCATTAGGGAAATCTTCTGGGAAAGCGAATATTCAAAAAAACTTGCAAGAGTTAGGTTTACAACTTAACGATGATGATATAAAGAAGGTTACCCAGCGTATTATAGAGTTGGGCGATAAGAAACAGGTGGTAACTAAAGAGGATTTACCTTATATTATATCTGATGTGTTAGATCGTACTTACGAAGAAAACGTAACAGTTAACTCTTATGTATTAACACACTCTAAAGGTTTAAAACCATCTACAACAGTTTCTATTACTATTAAAGACGAAACGTTTGAAGAAAGTTCACAAGGTGATGGTCAATTTGATGCTTTTATGAATGTCATTAAAAGGGTGTTTAAAAATAAGAAAATGATATTGCCTAGTTTGGTTGATTACGCAGTTAGAATTCCACCAGGAAGTAATTCTGATGCATTGTGCGAAACCATTATTACTTGGAAAAAAGATGATAAGGAGTTTAAGACTCGTGGTTTAGATAGTGATCAAACGGTATCGGCAATTAAAGCAACAGAAAAGATGCTTAATATAATTGTAGATTAAAAAGATTAATGCCAGAAATCTGAAATTAGCAGATTATTGCGTTAGGGATTGAAGCATTTGTTGAAGCTCTTTTTGTGTTGTTGCACATATGCAACACAAAAAAGCGACTGCTGAAAACCCGACCCTTGGGGAACGCCCAAATAAAATAGAATTTAAAGATTAAAATAAATAAAGATGAAATTTAATATTGCCCTTTTAGCCGGAGACGGAATAGGACCAGAAGTTATAGATCAAGCTGTAAAAGTGAGTGATGCTATAGCTGCAAAATTTGGACATGAAATTACTTGGAAACCAGCTTTAACAGGTGCTGCTGCTATTGATGCAGTTGGTGAACCTTACCCAGATGAAACTCATGATGTTTGTGTGGCTGCTGATGCAGTATTATTTGGAGCTATTGGACATCCTCGTTTTGATAATGATCCTTCAGCAAAAGTTCGTCCAGAGCAAGGCTTATTAAAAATGCGTAAAAAATTAGGTTTATTTGCTAATGTACGTCCTACATTTACATTTCCTTCTTTATTAGATAAGTCGCCTTTAAAACAAGAGCGTATTGAAGGTACTGATTTAGTATTTTTAAGAGAGCTTACTGGAGGTATTTACTTTGGTGAAAAAGGAAGAAGAGATGGTGGAGAAACTGCTTTTGATAACTGCGTTTACACTCGTGAAGAGGTACAACGTTTAGCTAAAAAAGGTTTTGAATTAGCAATGACACGTTCTAAGAAATTATGTTGTGTTGATAAGGCTAATGTACTTGAAACGTCTCGTTTATGGAGAGAAACTGTTCAGGCAATGGAAAAAGATTATCCAGAGGTTGAAGTGGCTTATGAGTTTGTTGATGCGGTTGCAATGCGTTTGGTACAATGGCCAAATAGCTACGATGTATTAATTACTGAAAACTTATTTGGTGATATTTTAACAGATGAGGCGTCTGTAATTTCAGGATCTATGGGATTAATGCCATCGGCATCTATGGGAACTGATGCTGCTTTATTTGAGCCTATTCACGGGTCTTACCCACAGGCAACTGGTTTAAATATAGCAAACCCAATGGCTACTGTGTTATCTGCAGCTATGATGTTTGAAACTGCTTTTAACTTACCTGAAGAGGGTAAGGTTATTAGAGATGCTGTTAATGCTGCTCTTGCTAAAGGTATTGTTACTGAAGATTTAGCAGATGGTGGTAAGTCTTACGGTACCACAGAAGTAGGAGATTGGTTGGCTGCTAATATTTAGTAGTAAAACAACTTTTTATATAATAAAAACCTGTTAAATGTTATGCTTAACAGGTTGTTTATTTAACAAACAATTATTGAATTTTTATTAGTTTCTTTTAAAATAAAAAGCGTGAATTCTAATTTTAGAATTCACGCTTTTTTTATGTTAATGTATTTAAACTAGTTTTTAATCACTAGTTTTTTAGATACTCCGTTAAATCCTTTAACAAAATATAAACCATTGCTTAAATCGCCAACAAAGATGTTACTTTCTATGGCAGATTGTAAACTAAAAGTTTTTACAGCTTGTCCTAATTGGTTAATAATTTGAAATTCGTCTCCTAAAGTTGTTTTAATATTTATGTTATTACGACCTGGATTTGGATACATTGAGAATTGAGCTTCGTTTTTAAAGGCATCGATACTTAAAGTACTATTTACAAGAACGCTTGATGTACTTCCAATACTATTCAGTATTAAATTAGCATCGTTCCCAGATGCGTCTTGTAAAGTACCGCTATTATTAGCTAAAGTTCCGACAGCAATACCATCTGTGTCTAAATCTCCTGTTGCTACCGTATATCTAAACAATAAAGCGCTTGTACCAGAACCGCTAATATATGCAGCTTGACGCTCTACACTACCAATAGTAACAGCTATTTGCGGAGTTCCGCTTGTTGTATTTACTATTATATTTTCGTTGAAATTTGCAGTAAAATCTAAATTTTGTCCTGTTGTATAAATTGTATTAGCGGGTACGTTAACGCTCATTACACTAGGTGTAGTTCCATCAATAACAATAGCTTTATTAGCTCCTAAAGAATTAGCTGCTCCAGGAGTAGTTAATGTTAAAGTAGCACGTTACCTGCGGCATCTTTTATTGCTCCACTATTTAAAGCTAATGAATTTGTAGCAACGTAATCTAAATCAGCACTTTCGTCACCAGATTGTACGGTGTAATTAAAGGTTAAAGTAGCGGTTCCAGATCCAGATGTATAATTAATAGTACGGTCTGTAGTACCAGTTTCTAAAGTTATTTGTGGAGTTCCTGTTACAACAACAGCTTCACTAAACGTAGTGGTAACCGCTATAACATCTCCTGCTTTATAAGTTCCGTTTGTTGTTGATGAGCTTACACTACTTACTGTCGGTGCAACAGCTGTTGGTGTTATATTCACAGATGTATTAGAATTGAAATATGATTCTGACGTATCAAAAGAGGATGTGTCTTCCATTCCCCATTTTGTACGATCATTTATAGCGGCTCTAATTGTTGCTGCATCTCCCGTCAAAGTACCTGTGTATCTTCCATTATCATTTTCAGATGATGATTCCAATATTGGACTAGGATACAGATGCATTGCATTTAAACTATTAGTTAAACCTGGAGGTATTCCGGAGGCATTGGCTCCATTTGAAACTGGACCAGAACTAAAATCGGAAGCGCATGTATAACCATTGTACCAGCCTTGAGAACCATCACAATTCGTGTTGTGTGCATAATTGTCATCTGTATAAATAGCTGCCAAAAAGGTTGTATTGCTTGCTAAAGGCTTAGCTCCAGAAGTACTCTGATATGCTATAATTACATCTCCTGATTGAACAAGAGAGAAGTCGCCTACGTTTTCTTTTGACATAGTTCCTGTAGAAACTGAAAGACTATTAGCAGTTGAAGTTTCAAAAAACCTCCACTATTTTTCCTATTGAAACCCCTCCTACAGGAGCCGTCCAAGAGTAATGAGCATCTGCGGTATTATCATGCCATGTATTTTGGCCACTATCCCAACTATAATCTGTAAAATAAATGACCGCTCCAGCGCTTATATCGGTAAGTGTAATAAATGTAAAACCGTCTGGTGTATCCTGATGAAAGCCTATAAAAGCAATATCTCCAGCAGATAACTGACTATAACTTTGATAGGATGTAAATATAAAGGAAAGGCTCTATTCAATAACTTAACGCAACAAATCAAAATTATAGATTTGTAAAATGAGTAAAATAAAACATCGAAAATTATCTCTTAAAGAAAGAATCATCATAGAGACTTTATTAAAGGAAAATAAGACTCTAACTATAAAAGTATAGTAGTAACTACAACAAAAATACCAGAAAATATAGAGTA
>CALKXS010000129.1 GCA_938003745.1 uncultured Algibacter sp. | reverse complement strand
AGCATAATCCTCCTTTAGATACTGAGCGGACAAGCGTTTAGTAACATCCTTGAGTTTTAGTGATGCTCTTAAAGAGGTTGCTATTTGATTAACAAATACAGATTTCGACTTTAAGATACCGATAACCATATCTTTCATCGTACGAATTTCGGGTTTGCTAAGCGAGGTAGAGATAGAAAAATAATTACTTATTTGAATTTGAAGCTTCTTTGTTAGTATCTTGTCTATCAAACTGTTTTTAAGGTTTTTTCTATTAAGTTCCAACCTTAAAATACAACCTTTTAAACAGTTTTTCAATTTTAAAAACGCTAAAACATCACTAAATTCAATACTTAAATCAAAAATTGAAGTAATTTTCGGGGGAGGGCTAGGTAATGTATATATGATAGTTTAGGTGAAGCTTTTCTAATGGTGACAAATTATACTGAAACCTTAAAAAAATTGCATTTTATCGTGTAAATAAAAAATATACGCACATTAACATATTTTATATAAAGCATTATTTGATTTTAAAGGGTTAAAAAAGTAATTTTGTTCATCAAGACGATAAAGTTCATTGAAACGGAACATTATCTTAACGTTAGCAAAAATTAAAAACGAATTAATTAAATTTTAAACAAATGAAAAAATTTTACATTTTAGCACTACTATTTTCAATCTATAATTCAACCTATAGTCAACAAGAAAACGGGCTTAATTTCGATGGCAATGATGACTTCGTAAATATAAACAATACCGTTATTGATTATAGTAATGATTTTACCATTGAGTTCAGGATCAATTCAAATCACGAAAGCAATACAGGGGGGTCTTCTAGAATTTTTAGCTCTAGTCGTGATAATTTTGAGATAGCAACTAACACTATGGGTCTTATCTCTTTACATTCATCTCTTAATGGATGGAGTCGTACTGGTGTAAGTTTAACAAATAATAAATGGCAACATGTAGGATTTGTATATGATGGCAGTACTATGAAATTATATATTGATGGTGCTTTAGAAAACACCATAAATTTCGAGTTACCAGATACAATGCCAGCAGACATTCGAATAGGCGGTAGAGTAAATGCAGCAGGAGGAGAACATGCAAATTTTTCTATTGACGAATTACGTATATGGAATCTAAACAGGTCAGCAACAGAAATAATGAATAATGTTTCTAACGAACTTTCGCTGCCACAAACAGGTCTAATTGCTTATTATAAATTCAATCAAGGAATTGCAAATGGCGACAACTCTACTGAAACGACTTTAAGTGATGAACTAGGTAATAGTGATGGAATGCTCAATAATTTTACTTTAGATGGTACTACTTCGAATTGGATTACAAACGCGGCTCTATCTGTAAATAATTCTAACTCTATAGAAAAAAATTTAGCTGTTTATCCTAATCCAGCTTCTGATTATATTACTGTCTCTGAATTGAAAAAAGCTGAAAATTTTGAAATATATAATTTAATAGGAAAAAACATAAGAAAAGGCACTATCTCTAGTGATGAGAGTATTAATATTCAGAATTTAATAAAAGGAATGTATTTACTGAAACTTGAGAATGGAAACACATTGAAATTTATAAAAGAATAAAAAACCGTTTGCTAACAAAGTTATAAAAGATAGCAGTTAAGAGCTAAACTTAAAGTTTATTTCTTAACTGCTATCTTTGTTTTGTTTTAAACCGAAAAATGGCACCTGTAAATCTGCTACTTTTCATATACCAAACCGATAAACGAACCCCTCCAAAAACAAAACAATTTTCAGGTTTAAAAACAAGTTAACTAACTAGCAGGTGCGTTAGGGATTGATCGGCCTGTTTGAGCTCCCCGACCTTTTGGAGGGAGCGAGTAGTGAAAGCCCGACCCTTGTGGTAATGTCCAAAATATTTTAAACAATCTCCATCTTTTTTAACAAAAACGAAGCATTCATATTTTGACAAATACCTTCTTTAAGCGTATAATCAAAATGAAGTTCGTCGTTTATAATTTCGGCATCAAAGTAGTAGTTTTTTACTTGCTCTAATTCTTGCTCAATTTTGCATAAACTTAAATCGTGTGTTGCTATAATTCCTGTAGCATTTGATGCCACTAATTTTTCAACAAACTTTCTAGAACCAATGGCTTTATCTGTACTATTTGTTCCTTTTAAAATTTCATCTAGAATAATAAAATACGGCTCTTTTTGAATAGCATCTACAATATATTTTAAACGTGTTAATTCTGAAAAGAAATACGAACTATCATCTGTTAAAGAATCAGTAGTACGCATACTTGTAATTAGTTTTACAGGCGAGTATTTGGTTGTTTTTACACAAATAGGCAAACCAACGTTAGCCATAACAATATGTAAGGAAATAGTTCTTAAAAATGTACTTTTTCCAGCCATATTTGCTCCGGTAACTATAAAAAATTCTTCGTTATTAATAACCACATCGCTATCTACACGTTTATTTTTATCTAACATAGGATGTCCTAAACTTACTGCGTTTATAACGTTTCCTTTTGTTACAATTTCTGGAAATACAAATTCTGGATTATTAAACACGAAACCACCTAAAGAGTTGTTAGCATCAAAAAAGGAAACCACTTCAAACCAATCGGACACTTTTTCACCATATTGCTCAATCCATTTTTCTATACGGTAGCTATTTTTTATATCGGTTAGAAAGTAACCATTTCCAAAAATAGCTCCAATCATATTATTTCTATTATCTAAAGCATCTAACCCTCTAGAAAATTCTTTAAAAATGATGGATGCCTTTTTGTTTTCAGATTTAATTTCCTCTTGTTTTTGCTTTAACAAACTTGACAAAAAGGTTTCGTTTTCAATTAAATTAAGCAATAAAGCATACTGCCTAAAGGTATCCTTAACACGATCTGCTCCTTTAGATAGCACATTCACCTTTTTAACATACATTCCCGTTACACCGAAGCCAACAAATAACCAATACCCAATAAGTTCTGGATTTATCATTTTAAAAGCAGCTAAAATGATTAATACTATTGTAAATACTGTAAATGCTATTGGTAACCACTGCATGACTTTTGGCAAAAACGATTTATAATTTTTTAACCAACTTATTATATCTTTTGCTGGCACTTCAACCTCAACCATACTAGAGTTTGCAGCAAAAAATTGTCTCCATTCTGGTTTATTACTTAGTTCTTGCAGTGCTTCTTGCCTAGAAATTATTGCCCCGGTATTATTTGCCTTTAAAGACTGGGCTAGTTTTTCTTCGCCTTCAATAATGGTTGTTCTGTTTATGAATTGAAAGAATGATCCGCGACCAAATAAATCAATATCTAAACTATAAAAATGATTAGGCTCTTGAAATTTTAATCCATCGTTTCTATCATGAAAATCACCCGAAGCAATTTTTATTTCATCTTCATTTATATCAACTAGTGCTCTATTAAAATCACGATCTCTTTTAACATCATTATACTTTGATAATAAATATAAAAACGCAGCAATACCTACAACAGCAATTATAAGTGCTATTTGCCACGTATTAAACGTTGCGTAAATACCAAAACTAGCAAGTCCAAAAACTACCAAACGCAGCATAATTAAAGACAACATTTGCTTGGACAACTTTTGCGACGTAGCGTCGTATTTATTTTTATGGTCTTTATAATAATTTAAAGGCGTACTCATAGTTTTTTATTAAAAAAGGTAAAGTAACAAAAAAGCCCTGAAATGATTTCCAGAGCTTTTGAAAATTTTATGATTTTAGGTTAATCTCTTCCTAAAACTTGAAATGCCCAATATACAAGGTTTGCTAAAGCACCAATTGCAGCAACTAAATACGTTCTAGCAGCCCATTTTAAAGCATCTTCAGATCCTTTATATTCTTCTGGTGTTACCATGTTTTTATTTTTCAACCATGCTAAAGCACGATTACTAGCGTCATACTCTACAGGTAAGGTTACAAAGCTAAATATGGTAGCAAAACTCATCATCACTAAACCAGCAATTGCAACCCAGTAGCCAAAGCCTAAACCAGCTGCAGCACCTAACATTAAACCTCCCATAATTACCCAATGAGACATTCCTGATGTTACACTTACTATTGGCACTAAGGTTGAACGTGTTTGTAACCAACTATACGCTTGCGCATGTTGTACAGCGTGTCCACATTCATGAGCAGCAACAGCGGCGGCGGCGGCATTTCTTTGATTATGAACAGACTCACTTAAATTAACCGTTTTGTTTTTTGGGTTATAATGATCTGTTAACTGTCCTGCGGTAGAAATAACCTCAACATCTGTAATTCCATGATCTGCAAGCATTTTTTCAGCAATTTCTGCTCCACTCATGCCATTACGTAAATGCACTTGCGAGTATTTTTTAAACTTTCTTTTTAAAGTAGAACTGACTAACCAACTAATTAAAGTAACCACTCCTATTAATATATAATATCCTAACATGTTTCAATTTTTAAATTCGTAATAAATATAACAAAAATTACACCAATATGTAATAATACCATATTATAAACAAAATGTCACATTAAAGGAATATGAAGATATTCACTTTAATATGACATTTTCAATCAAAAACTTAGACTTATGCTAGTTTGTCAGCTACATTCTAAGCCATTTCAAGAGTCGTATCAAAAGTTTTAGCTATTTCTTTATAAACAATCTTACCATTAATAACATTTAATCCTTTAGCTAAAGGCGCGCTGTTTTTACAAGCTTTTTCCCAACCTTCATTAGCCAATTTAATAACATAAGGTAATGTTACGTTAGTTAAACCAACTGTAAATTTATAAGGTACTGCTCCTGGAATATTTGCAACAGAGTAATGTACAACATCATCAATAACATAGGTAGGCTCTTCATATGTTGTTGGTTTTGTGGTTTCAAAACACCCACTTTGATCTACGGCAACATCAACAATTACAATTATTGGGCGCATCTTTTTAAGCACATCTATTCTAATAAGTTTTGGTGCCTTTGCTTCTTTTGTTAAAACACCACCGATAACTAAATCTGTTTTTGGCAAAAGTTTTCTAATATTATACTCACTAGAAAATTCTGTATGTACATTTGCTTCATATTAATATCCATAATAGTCACATGAGCCCTTAATCCTGCAACCATTTTTGTAGCTTAAAATCAGCACCTAGAAGCATAAGGCGATCTGGGGTCGCTCCTGGTATACCACCTAGAAGAATACCACGGCCTTTAATTGGTTTTTCAGGACACTTGTCACCTTGCTGTATAGACATTAGAATTAATAATGGTAAAGCCTCATGCATCCTCAACATTTTCGTAAGCAATACAAACCATCTTACTATCAATCATCGCATTGGCTAACACCTCACTAGATGCAAAATGAAAATAAATAAACACCACATGATGAGGCTTTATCAAGCCATACTCTTTTTCAATGGGTTCCTTGACCTTAACAATCATTTCCGTGGCGGTGTAAACCCCTTAAATAGCATCAAGAATTATAGCACCTGCGCCTACATGATCTTTATCAAAAAAAGCCACTACCAAATCAAGTATCTTTTTATACATAAACCGTATTGGCTTCTTTTAGTAAGTTCGAAAAAACTAGAAGATATAATACCTACTCTCGCCATTTTTATTTCAAGAGGTACACCAATTTTCATAAAACTTATATTTTAAGTTAATGTTTAAAAACGAGTATAATATTAGAAAATATGATTGACTAGAAATCAGCTATTATATAATATTTTACGTATTTAATAATTAATGTAGTGTTTTATTAATAAATCCACATCCTAAATCGATTTAGTACGGCTAAATCAAAAAACAAGAAAAAGAACATATTCTTCATTTCCACTAAAATTTATAATAGAAGAATTATATTTGAAAAAAAACTTTATGAGATTTAATTTCAAAGCAAATTCTAATACACTAATTGTCTTAGTATTAACTCACTTGATATTCTTTTCGGTTAAGGTTTACTTAGGCAATTTTTTTCTACAGGATTCTTATGAATATTATGCCTTAGCAGAAAACATTCATAATCAGTTTACTTTTTATTCTAGTGATTTAAACGCACAAATTAACTTTGAAAACTACACAAAAAGGCCTCCTATGTATGGTATTTTTATTTTAGTTTTTTCTTTCTTATTAAAATCAAAAATCACTGTACTAATTACTCAAAATATACTATCAGTATTTAATATTGTTATAACAATTAATATTTTTAAAGCATATGTTAATAACATAAACATAAAATTATACGTTGCGCTAGTCATCGTCTCATTAAGTCAATTTGTATACGCAAACTACTTAATGAGTGAACTGTTTTTTCAATTCTTAATTATATTACTTTGTTATTCATTTCATAAAATACTAAAAAACAAGTCACTAAAATACGTTTTGTATTCTCAACTCATAATCATATTACTATTTTTAACAAAACCTATTTTTTACTTATTTGTTATCCCTAATATTATAATTTGCATATGGTTAACAAAGCGTATTGTTCGTAAGGCTTATTTATTCTCATTAATACCTTTAATTGCCTTACTTCTGTACATATCGTGGAACGAGCAAAGAACGGGCAGTTATGAGTTTTCAAGTATTCAAAATTTAAGCTTAAAAAACTATAGCCTAAATTATTTTCACACCAACAAATACGGGAAAGATTACGCGCTTAAAACAAACAACACAATTAGCGCAGAAGCATATAAATCAACAACTTACAAAGAACGCCAACAAACTGTAAAAGCAATGATTATTAAGCATCTCAAAAAAGATATATTCAGCTATACGTGGTTTCATATTAAAGGCAGCTTTAGAATGTTTTTAGATCCTGGCAGATTTGATTTATATAACTATTTTAATTTTGAAAACGCAGGTAAAGTTGGCTTTCTATCTCATATTAATAATGGAGGTATTACTGGAGCTTTTAATTATTTTAAACAGCAACCTTTATTAATTTTAATTTTAATTCCTCTAGTTTTAGCTTTTAATATTATTAAAGCATTTGGCTTTATACTATTTTGGATAAAAAATTATAAAACAGCATCTCCTTTTTTAATCTTCACATTGTTTATTATAGTTTATATTGCTTGCCTTACTGGTCCTTCTGGAGCATCTCGTTTTTTAGTTCCAATACTGCCTCTATACTGTATATTTGCATCGCAAGGTTTCAATAAAAAACAAAAAACTTAAGATAAAGTCCTTTTTTAAAAAGAAAAAAGCATTTTCAATATTAATTGAATCAAGTAAAAACAATATAGTGAATAAAAAATTATCAATAATAATTCCAGCGTTTAATGAAGAAAACACTGTTTTATTAATTCTTAACACAATAAAAGGAGTTATTCTAGTTGAAAATATTGAAAAAGAAATTATACTAGTAGATGATTGTTCTACTGATAATACTCTAAAGATAGTTAACGATTTTAAATCCGAAAATTCAGAATTTAAATTAGAAGTTTTCTGTCATAAAAAAAATCAAGGAAAAGGTGCTGCAATTCACACGGGAATAGCCAGAGCAAGCGGAGATTTCATTATTATACAAGATGCCGATCTTGAATACGACCCAAACGAATACAACACCCTTTTAAAACCTATTTTAAGAGGATTTGCAGACGTTGTTTATGGTTCACGATTTATTGGCGGGAACCCGCATAGAGTTCTTTTCTTTTTTCATACTATAGGAAATAAGTTTTTAACCCTACTGTCTAATATCCTCACAGGAATAAATATTACAGACATGGAAACCTGTTATAAGTTATTTAAAAGTGAAGTAATTAAACCCATCTCACTTAAAGAAAAACGATTTGGTTTTGAGCCAGAAGTAACCGCTAAAATTTCTAAGATCAAAAACATAAGAATATATGAAGTAGGCATTTCTTATTATGGAAGAACCTATGAAGAAGGAAAAAAAATAGGATGGAAAGATGGCGTACATGCCATATACTGTATTTTAAAATACAATATTTTTAAGTGATGGATAAAAAATTAGAATTTTTAGAAAAAGATGAATTCGGCCTAGAAACACTTGACACCATTGCGCAAGCCGATAAATTCAACACATGGATGTATCAAACCATAGCTCCCTTTTGCAAAGGAAATATTTTAGAAATCGGGAGTGGTATTGGAAATATTTCTGCTTTTTTCTTAAAAGATAACCATCAAATTTTTTTAAGCGATATTCGAGAAGGTTATTGCACAAAACTAGAATCTAAATTCAAGAACCATTCAAACTTTCTGGGTACAGACATTATAGATTTAACAGACCCGGACTTCGATACTAAATACAAAAACCACCTAGAGAAATACGATACCGTTTTTGCACTTAACGTCGTAGAACATATCCAAAACGATACCCTTGCATTACAAAATTGCCATAAACTATTA
This sequence comes from uncultured Algibacter sp., assembly GCA_938003745.1. Lineage (GTDB taxonomy): Bacteria > Bacteroidota > Bacteroidia > Flavobacteriales > Flavobacteriaceae > Postechiella. The sequence goes on along the minus strand of CALKXS010000129.1, from coordinate 7,643 downwards.
ACAAAAAATGGCTCTGCAGTAATTCTTGTGCCATCGTATCAAAACCTTTTTAATCAATTCGATACAGAACTTGGGCATTATAGACGTTATACAAAAACAACACTATCTAAAGTATTTTTAAATTCAGGTTTCGAAATAACTCACAAACAGCATTTTAACTTTATTGGTATCCTAGGCTGGTTCGTAAGCGGGCAAATACTTAAGAAAAAAACCATCCCAAAAGGGCAAATGAAATTCTACAACACCCTAGTACCCATTATTAAAATAATAGATAAAATAATTTTTAACTCAATAGGGTTGTCTACAATAATTGTTGGGAATAAAAAGTCTTAAACACTTGATTTTCATCAACATTTGCAATACTTCATCTTAAAATATATCAAGAAAAAAGAAGACAAAATAGTAATACTATTGGCAAAAATCATGGACAGACTTTCTTTTAAAAACCTATAAATTAATCATAACAAAATACCTGTAAAAAAAGAGAACAAACATAGGCAAAGACAAACTGGAAACATGTTTGGTTTTCCATGTTTTATAAACTTTAGGTGAAAAAGCAGCAGTTGTTAAAAAGGCAGCTATAAAACCTATTATTCCAATATAATCCATAAATTAATATTTGGGCGTTACCACAAAGGTCGGGCTTTCAGCAGTCGCTCTCTGCGAGGAGCTCCAACAAATGCCTCAATCCCTAACGCAGAAAAAACGTTCTTCTTAATCGTCATTACTAAGAAAACATGACTTAAGTAATCCTTTAAATTGAAACTTAACAGCTTTCAAAATAGTGTAAAGCTAAACGATAAACAGATTGCCACGTCGTGCCTCCTCGCAATGACGCAGCAATTCAAATATTTAATTACCCTACAATATTCACAATTTTACCAGGCACAACAATCACCTTTTTAGGTGTACGTCCTGCTAATTGTTCTTGTGTTTTCTCGTTAGCTAAAACAGCAGATTCAATATCATCTTTACTCATATCCATTGGCAACTCCATAGTAAAGCGCATTTTACCATTAAAAGAAATTGGATAATTCTTACTGCTTTCAACTAAATGACTCGCCTCAAACTTAGGGAATTCAACCGTTGAAATCGATCCCTCATACCCTAACTGGCCCCATAATTCTTCCGAGATATGTGGCGCATAAGGGGAAATCAAAACCAATAACGATTCCAAAATATCTTTACTAGTACATTTCTGTGCACCCAACTCGTTAACCGCAATCATAAATGTAGACACCGATGTATTAAACGAGAAGCTCTCTATATCTTCTTGTACCTTTTTAATAGTTTTATGAAGCGTTTTTAAGTTGTCTTTTGTTGGTACTGCATCTGTAACTTTAAGTCCGTTATCATCTGCATATAATTTCCAAAGTTTTTTAAGGAAAGAATGCACGCCTGTAATACCAGCACTATTCCAAGGTTTGTATTGTTCTAATGGGCCTAAAAACATTTCGTATAAACGTAAACTATCTGCACCATAATCTGCTACAATGTTATCTGGATTGACCACATTGTATTTTGATTTGGACATTTTTTCGACTTCGCGTTTTACCAAAAACTCTCCATTTCTTCCATAAACAAACTCAGCACCTAAAAACAAATCTTCTCTCCAAGATTCCAAATTTTTAGGATTTACTATTGTTTCAGAATCCAATACATTAACATCTACATGCACCTGACGATACTCTTTCTTTTTACCCGAAATATACCCAGCATTAATTAATGCCTCATCCATACTGTTAGTTAACTTTTCGTCTACACTAGTAATATAATCAGTACCTTCAAAGAAATCCGCAGACAAATAAACATTCTTTTTCTTTCCTTCGAATAGCACTTCAAAGACAAAAGCACTGGCCCCCAAAATCATTCCTTGATTAATCAGCTTTTTAGCAAACTCATCAACAGGCACAACACCTTTATCAAATAAGAATTTTTGCCAAAAACGAGAGTATAATAAGTGCCCTGTTGCATGTTCGCTTCCACCAATATATAAATCTACATCTTGCCAATAATCCATCGCTTCTTTCGAAGCCATTTCTTTCTCGTTTGTAGGATCCATATAACGATTAAAATAGAACGAACTTCCTGCCCACCCTGGCATGGTGTTTAATTCTAATGGAAACACAGTTTCATCATCAATTAAATCATTCGATACAACTTCATTTTTTGCAGTATCCCAAGCCCAAACGGTTGCGTTACCTAATGGCGGCTCACCGGTTTCGGTTGGTAAATATTTTTCTACTTCTGGTAATTTAATTGGTAAATGTGCAGCGTCAATCATTTGAGGCATCCCTTTTACATAATACACAGGAAATGGCTCTCCCCAATAACGTTGACGAGAAAATACAGCATCACGCAAACGGTAATTTGTTTTTCCTTCACCTTGACCAATTTGCTCCAGCTCGTAAATAGCACGTTTTGTGGCTTTTTTGTAATTCATTCCGTTAAGGAAATCACTATTATCAATAACGGTTTTATCTTTATCTGAAAATGCAGATTCTGAAATATCTACACCTTCAAAAATGTTTATAATCGGAATATTAAAATGATTAGCAAAAGCATAATCTCTTTCGTCTCCACATGGCACAGACATCACTGCTCCTGTACCGTAGCCTGCTAAAACGTAATCTCCAATCCAAACAGGTATCGGTTCTTTTGTAAATGGATGTTCTGCATAAGCACCTGTAAATACTCCACTAATGGTTTTCACATCTGCCATTCTATCACGCTCACTACGTTTTGCAGTAGCTAATATATAAGCATCAACCTCAGCTTTTTGTTCTGGCGTTGTAATTTGCGATACCAACTCATGTTCTGGAGCTAATGTCATAAATGACACGCCGAAAATAGTATCGGGTCTTGTTGTGAAAACATCTATAACCGTATCACTTTCTTTCAAGTTAAAAGTTACAGACGCTCCAACAGATTTCCCAATCCAGTTACGCTGACTTTCCTTTAAAGAATCTGTCCAATCTATAGTTTCTAAACCTTGAAGTAAACGTTCTGCATAAGCAGAAATTCGCATACTCCATTGTGTCATTTTTTTACGAATAACAGGATGACCTCCTCGTTCTGAAACGCCATTCACAATTTCATCATTAGCTAAAACAGTTCCCAATTCTGGGCACCAGTTTACTTCTGTTTCGGCTAAATATGTTAATCTATATTGTAATAATACTTTTTGTTTGTCCTCAGATGATAATGTATTCCAATTTTCTGCTGAGAAAATTTCAATATTATCATCACAAACAGCATTAACATTTGCATTTCCCTCTGAGGCAAAAACAGCTTCTAAAGCAGAAACATCTTCGGCTTTATTGGTATCATTATTAAACCAAGAATTAAACAATTGAATAAAAATCCATTGTGTCCATTTGTAATAACTAGCGTCTGACGTACGAACCTCACGAGACCAATCAAAAGAAAAACCAATTTGATCTAATTGACGGCGGTATGTTGCAATATTATCTTTTGTTGTAATTGCAGGGCGCTGTCCTGTTTGAATAGCATACTGTTCTGCTGGTAAACCAAAAGAATCATATCCTTGAGGGTGCAATACATTAAACCCTTGATGACGTTTGTAACGCGCATAAATATCTGAAGCTATATATCCTAACGGATGCCCAACATGTAAACCAGCTCCACTTGGATAAGGAAACATATCTAAAACATAATACTTTGGTTTATCGCTATTATTTACAGCCTTAAACGTTTGGTTTTCTGCCCAATATTTTTGCCATTTGGCTTCTATCTCGTTGAAATTATATGTCATCTATCTCTTCAAATCTGGTTTGTCTATTTAAAACAAAAATTAAAAGCGCAAATTTACGTTTTATAAATCAACTTAAAAACCTTTATTTTAAGCAAAACGGAGTTCTTTCATAATATAGATTTACTTTTGCAACTTAAAACAATCTTGTATTGAATAGTAACATTTACAAAGCTCATTTTGCTCTTTTAGGAGCCAACATCATTTACGGAGCTAATTATATTATTGCAAAAGACATTATGCCAGATAAGATTGGTCCATCTGCATTTGTTTTTATTCGCTTAATATGTTGTACCGCTTTATTCTGGGTTGTTAAATCTATATTTATAAAAGAGAAAGTAGAACGAAAAGATTTTCCGCGTTTAGCCTTTTGTGGCTTACTAGGTGCCGCAGCCAATATGTTGTTTTTCTTTTACGGTATAAATTTAACCTCTCCCATAGACGCTTCTATAATTATGACGTCAACACCCGTTATCGTTTTAGTTTTTAGTGTTTTCATTTTAAGAGAGCCCGTCACCAAAAACAAAATATTAGGTATAACTATTGGTGGCATTGGTGCTGTATTCTTAATTTTATACGGCAATAAAACTGCAGGAACAAGCTCTTTACTAGGTAATGTGTTTGTTTTTTTGAATGCTATTTCTTATGGACTTTATTTAGTTCTCGCAAAAACGTTAATAAAGAAATACAACCCAATTACAGTTATTAGTTGGATATTTTTATTCGGTTTTATTTATGTTATTCCGTTTTCTTTAGGCGATTTTATAAATACCAATTTTGAAGGATTTACAACAGAAACCTATCTTGCAGTAGGTTACGTAGTTTTATTTACTACATTTTTTGCATATATATTCAATGTCTACGCGCTTAATATATTATCACCTTCTGTTACCAGTAGCTATATTTATTTACAACCAGTAATTAGTTTTTTAATGGTAAGTGTTTATGCATTCATTCTATTAAAAGACAAATATGCCGAAGACATCAATATTATTAAAATACTAAGCTGCTTAATGGTTGTTATTGGCGTTTACATTATTAGTAAACCCACAAAAACACAACAAAATTGATATGTTTTAGTTATTAGCCTATATTTTAAAGTTTCTTTTAATATACTTTATTATTTTTACGGTATTAATCCAATGATTTTATGAGCTTTTCTTTTGAAAAACACCAAAAACGTCGTCTTATTTCATCCTATTTTTCGGTTGTTTTAAGTATTGCTTTGGTTTTATTTTTATTGGGTTTATTAGGTATGTTGATCCTTAATGCTAAAAAAGTATCCGATCATTTCAAAGAACAGGTTGTAGTAACCATATATTTAAAAGATTCTGCCAAAGAAATTGAAAGCAAGCAACTTGAAAAAAGTTTAGTTATGGCATATTATGTAAAATCTACCGAATATGTTTCTAAAGAGCAAGCAGCTGAGTCTATGAAAGCTGAAAACGGTGAGGATTTCATGGATTTTGTAGGTTACAACCCATTACAAAACTCTATTGATGTTCATTTAAAAGCAGATTACGTTACTTCTGAACACCTTGAAAAAATATCCGCGGAAGCGTTAAATAAGAAGTTTGTTGAACAAGTTAAATACGATAACGACCTTGTTAATTTAATGAATGACAACGTAAAACGTATTAGTTTTTGGGTGCTTATTATTAGTGCCATTTTTACTTTAATTGCTGTTTTATTAATTAATAGCTCTATTCGATTAGCTGTATATTCTAAAAGATTCACCATTAAAACCATGCAAATGGTTGGCGCAACCAAACGCTTTATTAGACGTCCGTTTGTTTGGAAAAGCGTACGATTAGGTATTATTGGAGCCGCTATTGCTTTAATAGGAATGGCCATCGTTTTATATTATTTAAACAAAACTTTTGTAGAACTAGAATTACTTAGTAATCCTATTTTAATTGCTTTATTATTTGCTTTTGTATTTGCTCTAGGGATTATAATTACTTGGATGAGCACACATTTTGCTACGCAACGTTTCTTGAATTTAAAAACGGATGATTTGTATTATTAGTAATTATAAAATTAAAATTCTATTAACACAATCATTTTAAATAAATCCGTTAATTTGCATTATTAGTTTATATATAGTCATGGGAGAACAAAAACGTAAAGAAACTACAAAATCTACTTTTGTATTTGGAAAGAAGAACTATAAATTTATGTTTATTGGTTTAGCTATTATTGCGCTAGGATTTATTTTGATGTCTGGTGGTGGTAGCGATGACCCTAACGTTTTTAACCCTGAAATATTTAGCTGGAGACGCATTCGTTTAGCGCCAACTTTAGTGTTAATAGGTTTTGGAATTCAGATTTACGCCATTCTTTTAAATCCTGATAAATAAGAGATTTACAATACCATTCTTACGAATTTTTTAGCCATATCTTTTACATAATAGCAACTATTCTTCATAGCATCATCAAGATTATGGAATAATTTATAACGGTATCGCTATAATTTATTCCATAATCTTTAGCATCGATTCCTTCTAAATCTATAGCACCACAAAAAGCAGCTACGTTTATTTTTTTCGCTTCCGCGGAAGCGAGTACACCTTGAATTGTTTTTCCAGATATAGTTTGTATATCTAGTTTGCCTTCGCCTGTAATAATCCAATCTGTACTATCAAGCTGTTCATCAAAATTGGCTAAGTTTTTTATAAGCTGAATACCGCGTTCTAAACTTCCGTTTAAAAACACTTTTGAAGCTATTCCCATGCCTCCTGCTGCACCAGCCCCTTTAACAACCTGCGAATCGATATTAAAAACACTCTTAATAACCTGCGAAAAAGATTCTAAACCTAGATCTAACATCTATATATCTGCATTTGTTGCTCCTTTCTGAGCACCATAAATATGAGCGGCTCCGTTTTCTTCATATAACAAATTAGTAACATCACAGACCACCTTAAAAACCTGAGTAAAGAATATGATAAAATCGTAGATAAAACGCTTTTGGGTAATGCTTCGAAACACCCATCGATTATGTCTAAAAATGACGTTAATACCCTCATCACTATTCTGTTTCAATTAAAAGGCTTTAGAGCCTTTTAACATTTTTACATTTTCTACGTTCAAAAACATATGAAAGATGAATTCTCAGATACATTTTCTTATAATATATTTACAGAGTTAGTAGGTCAGGATTTAATAGCCATGAGTTTTTTTAAAACCTGTTGCTTAGGAGAGTCTACAGGAATCTCTTTTGTCGATTATACAGCCGTTAGAGTTTGTAAACTCAAACGAATTAGAAACAATAAAGTATTCAAAGGTATTGCTAACACTGGTAAATTTACTACAGGGTGCTTTCATGGATTTAAGCTTCATATTGTCATAAATGATAAAGGGAGAAATTCCAAACTTTACTATAACACAAGCCAATGTAGATAATAGAACGCCGCTAAAAAATAAACGTTTTTTCTTAGTACATGACAAAAACACAATCTATTGATTTTCAATAAATTAATCATTAAATCATCAGCATAAAACATTGATTTTTATCATGTTAGATAGGTGATTCTGACTTATATCTCTAATGAAGAAAATCAATGTTATCACTAAAAATAGTGAATTAACTCGCGTGTCCTTAACATTCATTTACAAGGAAAAATAAATTTAGTGCGATTAAAACTGATTTCATATTTTGTAATCGTCCTATGCAAAGTACAAACAGTTACTTTTGAAAAGCTAGCTAATGCTTTCGATACCGAATCTAGCTGTGAATCCTCTTTAAGACGCATACAGCGCTTTATTGCAAATTACAGTTAGATGCAAACCTTTATTGCTCGTCTTGTTTTCAACCTACTTCCCAAACAAGGTAAACTCATACTGAGTATTGATAGAACCAATCGGAAGT
>CALKXS010000128.1 GCA_938003745.1 uncultured Algibacter sp. | reverse complement strand
AATAAACTTATTGATTAAATCGAAGCGCTCCTCACTATTGGAGTTTCCCCTTTTATCAAGCATAGTAAATAGCAACGGAAAGGCAACTGCTTTGTAAACAATGCCTAACATGAAAATATTGATATTGGTTTGTCCAAACTTTCAATTGGTTCTATCAATACTAAGTATGAGTTTATCTTGCTTGGGAAGTAGGTTGAAAACAAGACGAGCAATAAGGTTTGCATCTAAACTGTAATTAGCGTATGCGTCTTAAAGAGGATTCATAGCTAGATTCGGTATCAAAAGCATTAGCTAGCTTTTCAAAAGTAACTGTTTGTACTTTGCATAGGGCGATTACAAAATGTGAAAATCAGTTTTAATCGCGCTAAATTCATTTTTCCTTGTAAATGAGTGTTAAGGACACGCGAGTTAATTCACTATTTTTAGTGATAACATTGGTTTTATTTATTTGAGATATAAATCAGAGTAATTTAATTAACGTATTTAAAATCAATATTTTACATTAATAACTTGACGCTTAATATATTGAGAATCAACAGGTCTTTTTTTATCATGTAATAAGCTAAAAGACGTTTATTTTTTAGCGGCGTTCTATTATCTACATTGGCTTGTGTTATAGTAAGGTTTGGAATTTCTCCCTTTATTATTTATGACAATATGAAGCTTAAATCCATGAAAGTACCCTGTAGTAAATTTACTAGTGTTAGCAATACCTTTGAATACTTTATTGTTTCTAATTCGTTTGGGTTTGCAAACTCTAACGGCTGTATAATCGACAAAAGTAATTCCTGTAGACTCTCCTAAGCAGCAGGTTTTTAAAAACAAACTCATAGCTATTAAATTCTGACCTACTAACTCTGTAAATATATTGTAAGAAAATACATCTTATAATTTATCTTTCATATGTTTTTGAACATAGAAAATGTAAAAATGTTTAAAGGCTCTAAAGCCTTTTAATTGAAACAGAATAGTGAGCGTATTAACGTCACTTTTAGACATAATCGATGGGTGTTTTGAAGTATTACCCAAAAGCGTTTTATCTACTATTTTATCATATTTTTTACAAAACTCATCAACTAAACAGAATACTTCTGTAACTTTAGAGTAGATTATCATAGATAGGTTTTTAGATTAATAAATTGAATTTCATAACTTTAATTTAGTGAAGATCTATCTTTTTTACTGCTTTTATCTAATCAAGTATTAATCGAACTCAGGTTTATAAGACCGAATTATGAAAAGATTTATCATTTATCTAGGTATAATAATTTATGTGTTCTAAGGAGCATATAGACGGTTTTAAAAAGAAGATGTCCAAACATAAGGTCTCAATAGAGAATTATAGGTTATTGAAACTGGTCTTTTGGCAAAGGAAGAAATGGAAATTATTAAAAATTTTATTTTTAAAAATGATTTACCTGATGCTCTTTTTTGTGTGAATGACATGGTTGCTATGGGAGCAATGAAGAAATTAAAAGATAATGGGTTATAGGCTTCCAGAAGATATTGCTCTTATTGGTTTCACAGAAACACGTATGGCAGAATTGGTGACTCCTCAATTGAGTAGTGTAAAGCAACCAACAGTAAAAATGGCAAAAGCAGCAGCTGAATTATTGTTAAAACGTATTAAGAAAAATGATGAAGCTATTGAAACTATTATTATGAAATGGATAATTTAATATTAGAGAATCTTCGATACGAGAAAATAGTTAATGCGCATTGTTTTCTAATGTTTTATAAGTCTAAATAAATATGTGGTGATTTACTTTTTTAAGAGGGAGAAATAGCCTTTGTTTTCTTAGTATTAATTTCCTATTTTTGACGTTAAATAAATAAAATCAAAAATCAAAAATGAAAATAGTTAAAATTTTAGGAGCTGTAGTATTGTCTTCAGTAGTTTTTTCTTGTGGAAAACAAGGGGTTTCAAATAAACCATTAAAAACTGAGATTGATTCAGTAAGTTATGCAATTGGTGTAGATGTAGCGAAAAGTGTTGGTTCTAATTTTGATGAAATTAGTAACGAGTTATTTATTCAAGGATATATGAATACAATTGATTCTTCTAATGTAAAGTTAGATGGACCATCAGCTCAAAAAATTGTTCAAGCTTATTTTCAAAAAAATCAAGCTAAAATTCAAGCTAAGCAACAAGCAGCAGCAGCAAAAGCAGCAGAAGCTGAACATGCTGAAGGTAAAGCAGCAAGTATTAAGTTTTTAGAAGAAAACAAATCTAAAGATGGCGTGAAAGTTACAGATAGTGGGTTACAATATATAGTAATGAATGAAGGTTCTGGTGATAAACCAACTGCAGCTTCAACTGTAAGCGTACATTACCATGGTACTTTAATTGATGGAACTGTATTTGATAGTTCGGTTGATAGAGGGACTCCTGCTGAATTTGGAGTAGGACAAGTTATTAAAGGATGGACAGAAGGTTTACAACTTATGACTGTTGGTTCTAAATATAAATTCTTTATTCCTCAAGAATTAGGATACGGGGCAACTCCAAGAGGTGGAAAAATTAAACCTTTTGATGCGTTAGTATTTGAAGTAGAATTGTTAGAGATTAAATAAGTCTTTAAAAATATAAATATATTAAATTTGATGAAAAACAGGAAGCTTAGGTTTCCTGTTTTTTGTTTTAAACAATTTATAAACTTACAAGAATAAAGATTGTAACTTTGCAATAATTAAATAAAGGAACTATGAATCATAAAGCAGGGTTTGTTAATATAATAGGAAATCCAAATGTGGGTAAGTCTACGTTAATGAATGCTTTTATAGGAGAAAAATTGTCTATAATAACATCAAAAGCGCAAACAACGCGGCATAGAATATTAGGAATTGTAAATGGAGACGATTTTCAAATTGTTTTAAGCGATACACCAGGCATAATTAAACCTGCGTATGAGTTACAAGAATCTATGATGGGTTTTGTGAAGTCTGCTTTTGAAGATGCCGATATTTTAATATATATGGTTGAAATTGGAGAGCAAGCATTGAAAGATGAAGCCTTTTTTAATAAAATAAAGAGTTCTAAAATCCCTGTTTTATTATTGCTTAATAAAATTGATATATCAGACCAAGGACAGTTAGAATCACAAGTGCAACTTTGGGCTAGTAAAGTGCCAAATGCAGAGATTATTCCAATATCTGCTTTAGAGGGGTTTCAGGTAAAAGAAGTTTTAGATAGAATTATTGAGTTGCTTCCAGAGTCTCCAGCATTCTACCCTAAAGATCAATTAACAGATAAGCCAGAACGTTTTTTTATCAATGAAAATATTAGAGAAAAGATACTTATTCATTATAAAAAAGAAATTCCGTATGCTGTTGAGGTTGATACTGAAGAGTTTTTTGAAGAAGAAAAAATCATTAGAATTCGCTCAGTAATTATGGTAGAACGTGAAACCCAAAAAGGTATTATAATTGGGCACAAAGGAAGTGCCTTAAAAAGGGTTGGTGTAGAAGCTAGAAAGGATTTAGAAAAGTTCTTTGGAAAACAAATTCATTTAGAACTTTATGTAAAGGTGAATAAAAACTGGAGAAGTAATCAAAACATGTTAAAGCGTTTTGGTTATAATAATTAGAAACTACTATACTTAGTTAGAAATATATAATTCTAATTTATTGGTTAAATATGAGTTAGTTCGTTTTTAAAAGCTTTAATTGTTTTGTTTCAATTGAAGCTTTTTTCTTTTAAAATAACATTCATAAAACCTTGAAGTTTTAGCATATCTTCTTTATTGGAAGCTTTTCCTGTGCGTCCAGAAAAATAAAGGACAAACCATATCATAATCATAAAGAACATTAAACTAAGTTGAATGGCATAACTAGCTTTAAGAGACCAATTAACATAAGCCCATATTCCAAAAACAATAAATAATGCTGCTACTATAAAGTGGAAAAACATAAACATTGTTCATACCGTAGGGTTTGGTCCAAATAAACCATGTAGTAAACTATTGTCTTTATCAATGGAGTTAATTTCTAAATGCAATTGAGGTGACCAGAAATGCTGATCTTTTTTAGGATATTTTATAAATACATGATCGTCTAATCTTGTTACTATAAAGCTTGATTGTTTGGTATTACTTGTTTTAAATGTTTTTAAAATAGTTTAATTGTTTTCTTTTAAGTTTAATTTAAATCTAGGGCGTAAAACAATATCATTTTTAGAAGTCATTATCCATATATTCTTAATTATTAGTAGTTTACTGAATTTCAATTAAAATTTAATCTTTTTCTAATCTTTAAGAAAAAAAGATTGCGCGTTGGGTATATTTCCTATTTTCGCAAAATATTTCGGATAGAAATAAAAGGCATCAGATAAGGTGTAACATATAAAATAAAGATTATGAGTAATATAGTAGCTATAGTTGGAAGACCAAATGTTGGAAAATCAACGTTTTTTAATAGATTAATTCAACGTAGAGAAGCCATTGTTGATGCGGTAAGTGGAGTGACAAGAGATCGTCATTACGGTAAAAGTGATTGGAATGGAAGAGAGTTTTCATTAATTGATACTGGTGGTTACGTTTTAGGTAGTGATGATATTTTTGAAGCAGAAATAGATAAACAAGTTGAGTTAGCTATTGATGAAGCAGATGCTATAATTTTTATGGTTGATGTTGAAACTGGAGTAACAGGAATGGATGAGGATGTTGCCAAACTTTTAAGAAAAGTAGATAAGCCTGTTTTTTTAGTAATAAATAAGGTTGATAACAGTAAGCGAGCTGAAGACGCGGTTGAATTTTATTCTTTAGGATTAGGCGAGTATTATACTATTGCTAGTATAAATGGAAGCGGAACAGGAGAATTACTTGATGATCTTGTAAAAGCTTTACCAGAAGAAGAAGATGTTGAAGAAGAGACTTTACCTCGTTTTGCTGTTGTAGGTCGTCCTAATGCAGGTAAATCTTCTTTTATTAATGCTTTAATTGGAGAAGATAGATATATCGTTACTGACATTGCAGGTACAACAAGAGATTCTATTGATACAAAATATAATCGCTTTGGTTTTGAATTTAACTTGGTTGATACCGCAGGTATCCGTAAAAAATCTAAAGTAAAAGAAGATTTAGAATTTTATTCTGTAATGCGTAGTGTACGTGCTATAGAGCATTGTGATGTGTGCTTAGTTGTTTTGGATGCCACACGTGGTTTTGATGGTCAAGTTCAGAATATTTTTTGGTTAGCAGAAAAAAATAGAAAAGGCGTTGTTGTTTTAGTTAATAAATGGGATTTGGTGGAGAAAGACCATAAATCTATGAAAGAATACGAGAAAGCAATAAGAAAGCAAATGGAACCTTTTATAGATGTTCCTGTTGTTTTTATTTCTGTGTTAACAAAACAACGTATTTTTAAAGCCATAGAAACGGCTGTTGAGGTTTATAAAAACCGTTCTAAGAAAATTAAAACAAGTGAACTTAATGAGGTATTTCAACCAATTATAGAGAATTATCCTCCACCAGCTTATAAAGCAAAATTCGTTAAAATTAAGTATATTATGCAGTTGCCAACACCACAACCACAATTTGCTTTTTTCTGTAATTTGCCACAATATGTAAAAGACCCTTATAAACGTTTTCTCGAAAACAAATTGAGGCAGCATTTTGGTTTTAGCGGTGTGCCTATTAGTGTTTATATGCGTAAAAAATAAAAAACATGAGATTGCCAAAATTAATAACAAAAGAGTATTAAATTTAGATGTTTGGTAGCTTTTGTTGTTATGCAGTTTGGATGTAAACCATCTACTGAGTGTGCTATATTTTGTGAAGATTTAGAATTTTAAGTAAAAAATAAACCCAATTATCTTAAAAGATAGAGAAAATAGACAAGTTATTTTTTTAGCAGAATATCAAGGAAAAGTAATAACAAGTAGCTCTAGAGGTTTAAACGGCTATAGTTGCGGTTGGTTTAATAAAGTATTATTTCTAAGTTATACTATAAATTTTAATAGAAGTAAGGTAGATGGAGCAGGCAGAATCTAGTTTGGACCATATCAAGGTCCAAACACTATATTTTTCAAAGAAAATAAGAAAACCAACAAAGTTGAATATGCTGCTCCTAAGGATTTAGATACAATGTCTTTTAATTTTTTTAAAATAACAGAGTCTTCTGTTATTTTAGGTAATAAGTTGCATCTATAAAATTTAAAAGGATTTTATTTTTATATTGATGTTAAGCATCAAATAGATAAGTTACATAAAGGGAATGTTGAGACTATTTTAAATCTTAGACTAAACAAAAATATAGATTTTGTCGCATTTCAATCCGAAAATACGATGCAGAATATAGGGAGTGAATATTGGACAAAAGAGAAAGGTTTCTTGTTTTATGGGATTAAGGTATTTTTATCCTACTCCTAAAACAACAGTAATAATACCTTTAAAAGGAGACAATAAAAAAGCTATTGTTTATTTTATAGAAATTGATAGTACCAGAATATTAATGAAAGATGATACTCTTTTTTATAAGGCCGATCTAAGTACATGACAAAAACTGAAATATATTATTATCATTTTGATTTTCAGAGTTTAGCAAAACATTAGCCACAAAAGAAAGTCCATATTTAAATATACTTGCTGCATTCAATGTGTTAACGCAACAATTGTTGCTAATTTTAATTTAAGTCTAAGCTACGATTTTTAGTTCATTTTCTATTATTTCTTTAGGAGTTTTATAACGAATAATTTTCCGTGGTCTATTATTTAATTTATCTTGAATTTTAGATAGTATACTTTCATTGATTATGTTAAAATCGGTTCCTTTAGGAAGGTATCTTCTAATGAGCCCATTCGTGTTTTCATTAGTACCTCTTTCGCATGAAGAATAGGGGTGAGCAAAGTAAATTTTCATACCAGTTTTACGAGTGATTTTTTCATGTCTAGCCATTTCTATTCCGTTAT
>CALKXS010000127.1 GCA_938003745.1 uncultured Algibacter sp. | reverse complement strand
CGAAAACGCCATGGCCGAACGGATAAACGGCATCTTAAAAGATGAATTTTATCTCGATTAAACCTTTGACAATGTAGCACATGCAAAGAGAGCTACAAAAAATGAAATTAATCTATACAGCGAAGTAAGATTACACTTATCTTTAGATTATAAAACACCGAATATGGTATATAAATTATCAGCTTAATTTCAATTTTAACCTGTAGCCATATTTCAGGACAAGACACTATTCTTGATAAAAGGGGAAACTCCAATAGTGAATGAAGAGCGCATCGATTTAATCAATAGGTTTAGTTGCCTTTTTGGAAAACAAGTTATTGAATCAGTAGTAGCAGATAGAGAGTTTGTGGGAGAGCAATGGTTGGAGTTTCTTAACCGTGAAAATATTAGATATTATATTCGGATTCGTAATAATTTCAAAGTATTTCTTCCCCGTAAAGACAAAATTATTAAGGAATCTCACTTATTTATTAGATTTAAAGCCAATGAGTTCGTACATTATAATAAGATTGTAAAAATCAATGGACAACTTTGCTATTTATCAGGTTATAAACTCAATAACAAAAAAGGGAAACAAGATTTTTTGATTATAGTATCGTTCAATAAACCCGAAAAAGCGCAAGAAGAATACAAACAAGGCTGGCAAATTGAAATGTATTTTAAAGCCATGCAATCTAGTGGTTTTGATATTGAAAAAACGCATTTACAAGATATCGAAAGAATAGAAAAATTGATCTTACTGGTCATGATTGCTTTTGTTTGGTGCTATAGAATTGGAATATACTTGCATCAAATCAATCCTATTACAATCAAAAAACATGGCAGAAAAGCCAAAAGTATCTTTAAATATGGGTTCTCTTTTGTGGCTAGTGTTTTGCTAAACTCTGAAAATCAAAATGATACTAATATATTTCAGTTTTTGTCATGTACTTAGAAAAAATTCAGTAAAAAACAAGAAGCATATCTATATAAATTACCTTATTCATCAATACTCATGGCTATTCTAGATTTTTCAGTTTTCTCAATACATTTTTATCAATAGAAAAAAAATAAAAATAGAATCAGTTGGATCAATTTCATAGGAGAAAATAGTAATAGTCTAACTATGTCGAATATTATGAAGACTTAGTTGCAGAAGATGTTATTAATTTATTAAACTCATCGTGTAATTCAACCTCAGAAGTTTCTAATGTTAATATTCTTGCTTTAAATGGTCCTAAAAAGAAACCATTAATACCACGAAAACGGATAGTTAAACTTGAAGTTATTAATATGAATAGTCTCACAAAAATTCAAAAAGGAAAGTGGAATGCCTAGTTTTATTGGTAGTATTAATTAAGATAAAAATTCACGAAACATTATAAAACCCTCATTCATAATTTTTTATACGGATGTGTAAATTGGTTCTTAGCACTTGAGAAGATTAAAAACTCAACTAATAAGTTAACATCTGTAACTGCTATGGAATTTGCATCTAATACAGTTTGGTTTGAATACAAAGAACATATATTCAATATCCTAATTAAAACTTAGCCAAAACAATTAATGATAATTCAAGAAAAATTGAACAATATACCTAGGAAGATCATTGGCTTAGAAACTCCTAAAGAAATTATCAATTCTAAACTAAAATCTGTAGCTTAGATTCAATTATTAAAAGCAATATTTATTGCGTTAGAACTTTGAATACAGCCAATCCTTTACATTTTACTAGCTAAGCAAATATAATATTAAAAAAAACATTATATTTGCTTAGCTAGTAAAATTATTTGTAAAAGCGATGATGAAATTTAAAAAAAACATGAGTGATTTTGATAGATTCACAAGATTTATAGTCTCTGTATTGTTATTATTATTGTTTTTTATTGGAGAAATAAGAGGTGTTTTTGGTACTCTATTAATTATTGTTTCATTTGTATTTTCTTTTACCTCCATAACTGCTTTTTGCCCTCTGTACAAAAGCATTAAATTTAAAACAAATAAATCAGATGACTATTTTTAAACCACTTCTAATGATGTTTGTTTTTTTCGAGTCGAATGGTAATGAGTGCTAATGCAAAGATAAGGTTCCGTTTCAATGAACTTTATCGGTTGTTAAACGAAGTTAGTTGATTTTTTTTACAAAGTCAAGTTTGAATGCGTAGAGAGCTAAATAAAAGAGTTTTAAAAAAACTATAACGTTTTTATAATTTCACAAATCTTATCCTTTTAAACTATTGTAAAAGGTTAGGATTCAAAAAAATAAAAACAAGATCATCTATTTTACCTGACTAAATTTGATGCCTAAAGTACGTTCATAGTTTCGTAAAGACTTAACCTCAGATGTTTTCACAAAACACATAGAAACACCAGCTTTACCGGCGCGTGCAGTTCGTCCACTACGGTGCGTATAGTATTCATCACTTTCTGGTAGTTGATAATGAGCAACAAAGCTGAGGCCGGAAACATCAATACCACGTGCAGCAACATCTGTAGCCACAAGTATGCGTAGTGTTTCATTTTTAAAAGCGCGCATTACTTTATCGCGTTCTTTTTGTTGCAAATCGCCATGAATAGCATCAGTAGCAATGTTTTTAGCTATTAATTGTTTGGCAAGCATTTTTGTTGCTGCTTTCGTTTTACAAAAAATAACACCTCGGTTTTCGTTTTCAGATTTTAAGAATAATTGTAGAGTATATAACTTTTCAGAGTCATCACATATCACATATTGGTGAGAAATATTTTTATTGACAATATGGTCTTGACTTACTTTAATGCGTTGCGCATCTTTAGCTAAGTGTTTTGAAATAATTTCTTGAATACCATGCGGTATGGTAGCAGAGAACAGCCATTTATTTTCAACAGCAGGAAGAAAACTTAAAATTTCATCCAGTTCTTTTTTAAAGCCCATACTTAGCATTTCGTCTGCTTCATCTAAAATAACCGTTTTTACAGTGTTTAAATTAATAGCTTTTCGTTTTACTAAATCAATTAAGCGACCTGGAGTAGCCACAACAATTTGTGTTGGACGTCTCAATGAGCTTATTTGACGATCAATATGCTCTCCGCCATATACGGCTTCTGTGAAAGTTTTGGTAGAATACTTTGTGAATTTGAATAACTGTTTAGCAATTTGTTTAGCCAATTCTCGAGTTGGAGATAAAATTAAGCCTTGTATAGATTTTATATTCACATCTATTTGTTCTAACAATGGAAGTCCATATGCCGCTGTTTTTCCTGTTCCTGTCTGTGCTTGTGCAACAATATCTGTTGTTCCACCCAATAGTATTGGAATGACTTTCTTTTGAATATCAGTAGCTTCAACAATATTTAATTCTGCAAGTCCTTTTATAAAACCTGAGCTAATGCCTAATTCTTTGAAGTTTTTCAATGTAAATGGGTTAGAATTTGTTGCAAAGGTACGTCAAATATGAGCTAATGACTAGAAAAGTAATTGATGCCTCTTGCTGTCTTCTTTAAGAATGATAATATGAAATTCTAAAGATTTATGAAAAACTATGGAATAGTATTTTCAAACTCTCAACATCCAAACCAATACTTTTCTGTAATTCATTAACACTACCGTGTTCCAAAAGCTCATCAGGAATACCTAATACTTTAATTGTGTTTTTATAATCGTTTTTTGTGGAAAATTCTAGAATAGCGCTTCCAAAACCGCCTTTTATACTATTATCTTCAATGGTGATAATGTTATAGTATGTTTTAAAAATGGTATGGAGTAAGGTCTCGTCTAAAGGTTTTACAAAACGCATATCATAATGTGAAGCATTTGTATTCGTAATCGCTTTTGTTACGTTTCTAGCGATGCTACCAATACTTATAACTGCAGTTTTAGAGCCTATTTTAAGTTGGGTGCCTTTGCCTATTTCTATTTTTGTAAACGGTTGTTTCCAGTCTATAGTTATACCGCGACCTCTAGGATAACGAATGGCGATAGGTTGGTCTAAGCCTAATTGTGCAGTATACATGATGTTGCGCAATTCAATTTCGTTTCTTGGCGCAAAAATGATGAGGTTAGGAATGCATCTTAAGTAACTTAAATCATAAACACCGTGATGCGTTGCTCCATCTTCACCAACTAACCCTGCTCGATCTAAACAAAAAATTACAGGTAGGTTTTGTAACGCTACGTCGTGAATAATTTGATCGTAAGCACGCTGTAAAAAAGTAGAATAGATATTACAAAACGGTATTAAACCTTGAGTGGTCATGCCTGCAGCAAGTGTTACGGCATGTTGTTCGGCAATGCCAACATCAAAAGCGCGATTTGGTATCTCGTTCATCATGTATTTTAATGAACTTCCTGTTGGCATTGCAGGTGTAATGCCAACAATGTTTTTGTTTTGTTTAGCAAGCTCAACAATGGTACTCCCAAAGACATCTTGATATTTAGGAGGTTGTATGGTTTCAGGTTTTACAATTAAATCACCAGTTTTAGCATTAAATTTTCCTGGAGCATGATATTTTACTTGATTGTCTTCAGCTTGTTTTAAACCTTTACCTTTTGTGGTGATAATATGTAAAAACTTTGGGCCTTTTACGGTTTTTAATCGGTTTAATTCTGATATAACGGCGTTTAAATCATGTCCGTCAATTGGACCAGAATAATCAAAGTTTAAGGCTTCAAAAATATTATCTTGTTTTTGCGTGCCTTTTTTAACGTTGGTTAAATACATTTTTAACGCGCCAACACTTGGGTCTATTCCAATAGCATTATCGTTTAAAATAACCAAAAGATTGGCATTCGTTACTCCAGCATGATTTAAACCTTCAAAGGCCATTCCGCTAGCAATAGAGGCATCACCAATTACTGCAATGTGTTGTTTTTGTAAATCACCTTTTAATTGTGATGCAATAGCCATTCCTAAAGCTGCCGAAATTGATGTAGAAGAATGTCCAACACCAAAAGCGTCATACTCACTTTCGTCACGTTTAGGAAAGCCACTTAATCCTCCAACTTGTCTGTTGGTGTGGAAATTATGTTGCCTTCCAGTTAGTATTTTATGTCCGTACGCTTGATGTCCAACATCCCAAATAAGTTGATCTTCGGGTGTGTTAAAAACATAATGTAATGCTATGGTTAACTCTACAACACCTAAGCTAGCTCCTAAATGCCCTTCTTTGGTTGCTACAATATTTATAATAAACTCACGTAATTCTTTAGCAAGTTGAGGCAAATCGTTTTGCTTTAAAAGACGTAGTTCTTTTGGGTTTTTTATGGTATGTAGTATGTTTTCTAGCACGAAGCAAAAGTACGAGAATCAATTTGTATTTTTGCAATTATGATACAACCTTTTGATGATACCTATTTTATGAAAAAAGCACTTCAGGAAGCTGAAACTGCTTATGAGAAAGGAGAAATTCCTGTAGGCGCGGTAATTGTTATTGATAATAAAATTATAGCGCGCGGACATAATTTAACCGAAACCTTAACAGATGTTACTGCACATGCTGAAATGCAAGCTATAACAGCTGCTGCTAATTTTTTAGGAGGAAAATATCTTCAAAAATGTACATTGTACGTAACGCTTGAACCTTGCCAAATGTGTGCAGGTGCTTTGTATTGGAGTCAGATTTCAAATATTGTTTATGGAGCAAGAGACGAGGAGCGTGGTTGTATAAACTTAAACACAAAGCTGCATCCTAAAACGATAATTAAAGGCGGTGTTTTGGCAGATGAAGCCTCTCAGCTTTTGAAACGTTTTTTTATTGAAAGGCGTAATTTGAATTAATTTATGTGTTAGCCTAAACTTGTTTTAGGTGCTTAGTATTTGGGTTTATGATTCTAAACAAAAGGTTTAGAATGACGTTACGTTTTTTTTGTAAGTAAATTAAATATTCATGTTTTACGTTAAGGATTGAGACATTTGTTGGAGCTCCTTGCAGAGAGCGACTGCCGAAAGCCTGACCTTTGTGGTAACGCCCGAATTTAATCTTTCTTTCTGCGTTGGCTATCTTTCATTTTGTCCAAATTCTCTTGTGTGAGCATGTAGTCTTTTGGGTCTTTATCTTTCCAACGGTGATATGAAAACAAAGGAAATACTACTAGAAATATACCAAGTACGCCAAAACCAATTAGTTTTTGTGAATAGATTACATCTAAAAAATAACCTGCTAAAATGCTTGAAAATGCAGCTGTGAAAAGGATGATAATAAGATATTTCATAATTAATGCGAGAGTTTTATAAGTTGGCACCTGTAAGCGGTAAGTAGTTTTGATTTTGAGATGTAGCCATAGTATTTTCCGCCTTTTAGAACGGGTAAATTCCATGCGCCACTGGTTTTGAATTTAGTCATGATGTCGTTCATAGAATCGTCGTCATAATTAATAATTCCTGCATCGGCATGCATTAGACTTGATACGAATACTTTGTCGTACAAGTCGGTGTTGAACATAATATGTCTAATATCGTCTAAACGAATGACACCTAGAAACTCGTGATCTTCATTTATTACAGGGAAATGATTTCTTGAAGATTTTGCTACGGCATCTTTAAGGATATCTCCCAATTTCATTTGGGGTGATAGTGTGATAAAGTTGGTTTCTATAACTTTGTCTATGTCTAATGCCATAAGTGCATTTTGATCTTTATCATGTGTCATTAACTCACCACGTTGGGCTAATTTTAATGTGTAAACTGAATGAGAGACAAAGTATTTGGTCATGGCGAATGAAATGGCAGACACGATCATTAAAGGCACAAAAAGTTCATAACCTCCCGTGATTTCGGCAATTAGGAAAATGGCAGTTAATGGAGCGTGTAATACTCCTGCCATTAACCCTGTCATTCCTATTAGTGTAAAGTTAGATTCAGATACGTGAAAATTTAAGCCTAAGTTGTTGATAATTTTAGCAATGGCGTTGCCTAATGTGCTTCCCATAACCAGTGTGGGGATAAATACTCCTCCAACACCACCAGCTCCAAAAGTAGTGGTCATGGCCATGGCTTTAAAAGCAGCTATACCAATAAGTAAGGATATAATAACCCAAATGTTTGTAAGATCAAAATTGAAAGGCGTGTTGCCAATTGCAGATAAGTGGTCGCCTTTTAAGAGATTATTCATAATGCCGTATCCTTCACCGTATAATGGTGGTATAGCGTATAATAAGCAACCAATTGTTAAGCCTCCAATTAATAGTCGAACAGCTCTGTTTTTAAACCTTTTGAAGAAGTTTGATATACTGAAAAATATTTTTGAAAAATAGACCGATGATAAGCCTGTGACTAATCCTAAAATGATATAAAATGCAATGTCATTGATTTCGAATTTATCGGTTAATTCGAAACGTAATAATACATCTGTTCCTAGAAACATGTATGATGTAACAACAGCAGATACAGATGCCATTAAAAGTGGTACTAGTGATGTAAATGCAATATCTAAACTAAATATTTCTATAGCAAAAATAATAGCTGCGATAGGGGCTTTAAACATCGCAGCCATAGCGCCTGCAGCGGCACAACCTATTAATAACATGCGTGTTTTTGTGTTCATGTGAAACAAACGCGCTGCGTTAGACCCTAAAGCAGAACCTACACTAACGGCGGGTCCTTGTAAACCAACAGACCCCCCAAAACCTACGGTTAGCGGTGCTGTAATTAGAGCTGCATAAATATTGTATCGAGGTATTATACCATTTAGTTTGGAAATAGCATAAAGGGTTGATGATATACCATGGCCAATATGCTTTTTTAGCCAGATTTGTTTGATAACATAGACTAAGAATAACCCAATGATTGGGAATATAAAATATAGTGTGTTTTCATAGTTATTGAAAAACTTTAATTCGAAAAGGCGTTTAATATAATGGACTAAGTTTTTTAGTACTACAGTACCCATTCCTGCTAAGAAACCAACAAGTACGCTAAGTATGTATATGAATTGACGCTCGGAAATATGTTTATACTTCCAAATTAAAAATTTTCGTAAGAGGCCTTTTGAGCTAATCATTATCTAGAGCTAATAAAAAATCCTGCGTGAGCAGGATTTTATTATTTATGATTTTAAATTAAGTTTTAAATTTAAATCGTTTAGTTGTTGATCGTCTATCAGAGCAGGAGCGTCTATCATGACGTCTCGCCCAGAATTGTTTTTTGGGAATGCAATGAAATCTCTAATGGTTTCTTGTCCGCCTAAAATAGCAACCAATCTATCTAGTCCAAAAGCTAAACCTCCGTGTGGTGGTGCGCCATATTGAAAAGCATCCATTAAGAAACCAAATTGTGCTTTCGCATCTTCTTCAGTAAATCCTAAATGTTTAAACATAATTGCTTGTGTTTCTTTATCGTGAATACGAATAGAACCACCTCCAATTTCATTACCATTTAGAACTAAATCGTATGCATTAGCTTTTACATCTTCAGGATTAGTGTCTAATAATTCTAATTGACCAGGTTTTGGTGACGTAAATGGATGATGCATGGCATGGTAATGTCCCGTTTCTTCATCTAATTCTAATAACGGGAAGTCAATAACCCATAATGGTGCAAATACTTTAGGGTCTCTTAAGCCTAAGCGTTCTGCAAGCTCCATTCGCAAAGCACTTAGTTGTGCTCTTACTTTGTTTTTATTTCCAGAAAGCACACAAACTAAATCGCCTGGTTTTGCTCCAGTAACTTTTGCCCATTTTGCTAAATCGTCTTGATCGTAGAATTTATCTACTGAAGATTTGAATGATCCATCATCATTACAACGCGAATAAATCATTCCTAGTGCGCCTATTTGCGGACGTTTAACCCAGTTGATTAATTTATCAATTTCTTTTCTAGTATAACTATTTCCTCTAGGAACTGCGATACCAACAACTAATTCTGCATTATTAAAAACACTAAAGTCTTTATGTTGTGTGACGGCATTAAGTTCTCCAAATTCCATCCCAAAACGAATATCTGGTTTGTCATTTCCATATAAACGCATGGCATCATCGAATAACATTCTAGGGAATTTCTCTACTTCTACACCGTTTATTTCTTTTAGTAAATGACGTGTAAGGCCTTCAAAAACATTTAAAATATCTTCTTGCTCAACAAATGCCATTTCGCAATCTATTTGTGTAAACTCTGGCTGTCTATCTGCACGTAAATCTTCATCTCTAAAACATTTTACAATCTGGAAATATTTGTCCATACCTCCCACCATAAGTAATTGCTTAAAGGTTTGAGGGGATTGTGGAAGGGCATAAAATTCGCCTTGATTCATTCTAGAAGGTACCACAAAATCTCTAGCACCTTCTGGTGTAGATTTTATTAAGTATGGCGTTTCAACTTCTATAAAATCTTGTTGAGAAAGATAGTTTCTAACTTCTTGAGATACTTTAGATCTAAAGATTAAACTGTCTTTTACTGGATTACGACGAATATCTAAATAACGATATTTCATTCTTATGTCTTCGCCTCCATCAGTATCGTCTTCTATTGTGAATGGTGGTAATAAAGATTCATTTAAGATCGTTAGCTTTGAAACTAATATTTCTATTTGTCCAGTAGGGATATTTGGGTTTTTTGAAGCGCGTTCTATAACGGTTCCTTGAACTTGAATTACAAATTCTCGACCTAAGTTTTGTGCTTGCTCTAGCATATCTTTGGATGTACGTTTTTCATCAAAAACTAATTGGGTAATACCGTAGCGATCTCTTAAATCTACCCAAACAATAAATCCTTTGTCTCTTGATTTTTGAACCCAACCAGATAGGGTTACTTCTGTGTTAATATGTGCAGCTCTTAATTCGCCGCAATTGTTACTTCTGTACATCGTTGTAAAATTGAAGTACAAATTTAACTAAATACTATGGAGTAATAATTTTTTGATGATTTTTTTTTGAATATCTGTAATTAGGCATAATTATAAAAAAGACTTATTTTAGATAAAAAAATAAGGATGAATATTTTCAGTTTTACAGCCCATTTTGATGGTGAGGAGTCCTGTCGTAATCACTTTAAGGCAGAGCGAGATAAAATAGGAGTTGTCT
>CALKXS010000126.1 GCA_938003745.1 uncultured Algibacter sp. | reverse complement strand
TTACTGGTCATGATTGCTTTTGTTTGGTGCTATAAAATTGGAATATACTTGCATCAAATCAATCCTATTACAATCAAAAAACATGGCAGAAAAGCCAAAAGTATCTTTAAATATGGACTCTCTTTTGTGGCTAGTGTTTTGCTAAATTCTGAAAATCAAAATAATACTAATGTATTTCAGTTTTTGTCATGTACTTAGAAAAATCATAATATTTTTGAGGAGCAATTAAAGGTACGTGTGGACGTACAGAATCAACTCCTAAAAAAAATGGCTGTTTAGCATCTCAATAGCTTTATATACTGCCATTTCATCAGTATATTCGAAATCACCTTCTGTTCCATAAGTGACCACAAACCCTGGAGACTCTTTTTTCTTCGGTGACCAAGTTTTAGTAATATCTAGATTTTTATTACATTTTATATTCATTACTACATTCCAGAACTTTGGATTATCATAACGAGATTCTCATGATCTAATTTCAGTTGGCATAGACATATAGTAAATTTCATTTACACTAGCGACATGATAATCGTTCGAGCGAAAACCTCAGGTATGGTATTGTTACTGCATCTAGGACTTTACTTCTAAAGTGAGTGGATTTCTAAGAACATTCTTTTATAGGAATACAATCCTATCATGATAAAGGCTCTAGAATATCCTATAAAAGAAATTGTGCTTACATACTATTGAACTCCTTTGCTTTGCCAAATAAAAATCTAAGTTAGGAGTTTTATAATCTGCATGTCTATAACCGCTTAATGCTGTATTAAGATCATCAGTCATTATTAACAATACATTCGGTTGTTTCTTTTGTGCACTCAATATTTGAACGAGATAAAGTAAGACTAACAGCACGTTTATTTTTAATCTGTTCATATCTATTATTGTTCTTTTTTTAACTAAAAATCTATATTACGCTTCGAAAAGATATAAATCTAATGGTAGAATTATTTATATGAAGCCAGTATAGAGTTCTCTAAGTCCAAAACAAAGAAAAACAATAAATCGCCTTAAAAATAGAGAGTATTTGTAAGTGTTTTTTAAACTTATACATAAACCATCTTTTTTATTTATAGAGAAGATCAACTTGTTTAATTTCTATATTTTTTTACTAAAATTTATATGCTTTAGCTACATAATCTCTAACAACAACCCCTTTGGTCAATTTCCATTCAGCTCCTTTGCGATCTATCCCCCAAGCTTCTTTCTCTTTCCATTTATTTCCTTCTCTCAAACTCTTTTTTGAAATAACTGCATAATTCTCATACCCTTCTGGAAATCCATGTAACTTAACTTTTTCAACATTTATCTTATAGTTTTTCGCACTATTAGCAACAGCCCCAAAACATGGTCCTACCATAAATTTTCCATCACTCCATAACTTTATATCATTATAATTATCCCTGTTTGGGAAAAACAACAATTGATCTGCTCTAAATTGCGCTGTATTTCCCCAAACTGCAGTAACATTTTTAATAGATGAGCTGCTATCAAACCAACCTATAGTTTGATCTGGTGCATTTTCCTTTACATGACCATCACCTATTTGAACCGCCCAACCTGAACTAATAGCCTTCACACCATCTACAGTCACTTTACCACATTTTGCTGAATGAGGATTTATCATTACAGAACATCTTCCATCTTCGTTTATAATATTCTTAGCAGTTAAATCAAAAACACCTACATTTTTATTAGCTGCTCCAACCTCCAATCTAAAAGAAACACCTCCCATACAATACAAATTCTCAAAATGCACAGACTGTGCTCCATGACATTGTACCAAACCATAACCCGGACTTGCATTGTAGTGTGTTATATTTTTAATAGTACCGCTTGTAGGACGAGAAACTTTCCAACCTGATACGTCTTTCACTTTTTCATTTGAAGGAGTTAAAGTAATTCCACAAAAAGTCGAATAATTGTCTTTTACAATCATATCCTGTATTAGAAAGTTTTTAACCATTCTCAATATAATTGCTCTTTGTCTGTCTTTACGAACTCTGGTGTGATAATCGATGGTAAATGCGCCATTAAGACCTCTAACACTCGTATTTTCTATATAAAATTGAGGTTCTTTTTTTGACTCAGATGGTGAAGATGAAAAAAGAAAAACAACACCATGCTTTTTTGCTGGTTTAATTACCGTTTCTCCTTCTATTAAAATATGAACATTAGATTTCATTTCAATATTTCCAAAACAGTAAACTCCTTTTGGAATATTAATTACACCACCTCCTTTTTTATAAACATCTGAAATAGCCTTAGTCAATTTTGAACTTTGATCACTTTTGGCATTATCATCTTTTAAATTATAATCTTTTTTTAAATCTTTAGTTAAACCGTTTAGATTCATAGTCTCTTTATACTGAGCTTGTATGCTTAAAAAGAATAAAGAAAAAATTAGTACATTAAATAATTTCATATTGTATGCTATTTAAATTTATTTATAAAAGTCGAATCATATAATTCTTCGAACACTATCAAATATAAACTTATACCCTTTCCTTCATGTCTTTGTCAGTTTTCACAATGTGTGTATTGGTTCTGTTTTGATCAATTACTTACAAATACAATTCTATTACTGTAATTTTTGCTCCAAAGAGTTTGATAAAATTCTATAATTTAAGAAATGGCTAATTCTTTATTATTTCTATTTTCAATTAGCTATAAACATCATCAAATTAAGGAGCAGATATGATATTTTTATAAAACTGGACTTACTATATTAGACTGGACATAAAGTTTCGTGAATTGTTGTTATATAATTTAACTTTGAATTATGAAAAGAGCATGCAGAAATTACAGTTTAGAATTTAAGAAAAAGGCAGTAGAATTAAGCTATGTACGAGGTAGTGTAAAACAAATATACGAAGAATTAGATATTCCTATATCCGTTCTTAGTCGTTGGCGATGAGAATCAAAAGATTATTATAAGAACAGTTTTCCAGGACGAGGAAAGCCAAAATTAACAGATGAGCAAAAAGAAATAGTTCAACTCAAGAAGCAATTAAAAGATATTTCAGAAGAGCATGAGATATTAAAAAAGATGGTAAGCATCTTCTCAAAGAGCGACAAGTAAAGTTTAGGTTTATAAAACACCATAAATTTAAATTT
Organism: uncultured Algibacter sp.; assembly: GCA_938003745.1. Classification (GTDB taxonomy): domain Bacteria; phylum Bacteroidota; class Bacteroidia; order Flavobacteriales; family Flavobacteriaceae; genus Postechiella. Next base: position 1,814 of record CALKXS010000126.1, on the reverse strand, counting down.
TCAGTCGAGAAGATGTGTAAGGTTTCAAAAGTAAGTACAAGTGGGTATTATAATTAGTTAAAGGCTAAATTTTCAAAACTTTGGTTGTATAATCAGAAATTATCAGAATTAATAATAAGTATTTTTGAAGATAGCTTTAAAAGCTATGGGGCTCCAAGGATAAAAATAGCATTAGAACAATTAGGACATCATATTTCTAGACCTAGAGCGGCTAGACTGATGAAATATAATGGTTTATTAGCTAGAACAAAACGTAAATTTAAGGCAACAACAGATAGTAATCACAACTATCCAACAGCGCCAAATATTTTAAATCAAAACTTTAAAATATCTAGAGCAAATCAAGTCTGGGTATCTGATATTACATATGTAGAAACCAAACAAGCTTGGATGTATTTAACTGTAATTATTGATTTGTTTAACCGAAAAGTAGTGGTTGGTCTATGAGTGATAATTTAACAACAAAGGATACTGTAACAGCTGCTTGGAATATGGCTATCAAATCTAATGGCATTACAGCTAAACTGATTTTTCATTCAGATAGAGGGTCTCAATATGTTAGTTATACCTTTGCAGATATCATTAAAAGCTATGATGGATTAGTGATACAAAGTATGAGTCGAAAGGGTAATTGTTGGGATAATGCTGTTACTGAATCTTTCTTTAAAAGCTTGAAAATAGAATGGATTTATAAGCACAAGTATAATTATAGGTCACAAGCTGAATTGTCAATCTTTAGTTGGATTGAAACTTGGTGCAATAAAAGAAGAATACACTCTACTTTAGCCTATAAAACTATTAACGAATTTGAAATAGAAATCTATAACCAAAATCTAGCAGCTTAAAGCTCGCAACTATTTATCCATTATTTTTTGTAAATCCATTTTTATATAATATCCAAAACAGGTTCCACTTCTAAGCCATTATCCTTTATGATGAATATTAATTTAATTCTCAGCATATCAAACTATATTATTTGATGCCAAAATTAAATAAAATCCGCTTCTGGCCTGTTTATAAAATTCTTTGTTACGTCTCCCTTAGTACAAAAAAAGAGACTATCATTTATTGACAGCCTCTTTCTTTAATCCTTTTTTTTCTTTTTTTATTTTCCTTTTTTATTGAAATCTTTGCCTTTATCAGATTTTTCTTTTTTCCATTCTTCAATAGCAGGATCTTTATAATAGTTCATTTGATCTACTAATTCCTTTGAGAATTTTGCAGAAATATCGGCATATTTGGGGTCTTTATTAAAGTTAATTAGTTCATCAGGGTCTACTTCCATGTCAAATAACCAAGGTTCATCAATATCAGACATTACATATTTATATCGATCACTTATACTAGCAGTCCAATCACTATGTGCGGTTGTTACATAAGTAATCCTATCTGAATCTACATTTTTATTTTTATTTAAAAAATCCTTAGAAGCATCTAGTCCTTGCGCTCCTGGTATTTTATTCGCTCCCATTAGCCCTAAAACAGTTGGCCCAAAATCTACTGTTGTATAAGCTGTATTGATTACTTTCCCTGGTTTTATCCTATTCGGGTATCTAATAATAAAAGGGATTTTTGCAGAAGCTTCATATGGACTTGATTTGTTGTTCTTATTATGTTCTCCACATAAATCACCATGATCTGAAGTAAAAACAATAATAGTATTATCCGCTAAACCTTCATCATCTAAAAACTTAAGAATTCTTCCCACATTATCATCTATACACTTAACCATTCCAAAATAGTCTTGCATTCCATTTTGGTCTATTTTATCAGTTTGGTTTTTACCAAAAGACCATTTTGGCCTTTTTTCTTTA
>CALKXS010000125.1 GCA_938003745.1 uncultured Algibacter sp. | reverse complement strand
TTTTTAATTCTCTGGATATTGTAGACCTTGCTCTAGAAAGAGTTTTAGCGATGTGAGATTGGGTCTTATTTTCCTTTAATAAAGTCTCTATGATGATTCTTTCTTTAAGAGATAATTTTCGATGTTTTATTTTACTCATTTTACAAATCTATAATTTTGATTTGTTGCGTTAAGTTATTGAATAGAGCAAATAAGCACGCTGATCATTAAGAATTTCGGTAACAGTTTTCAATATATTTTTTATTAAATATAATGAATTAATCTAAACATGCATCCCATATAGCATCGCTAGGAGGTGGCGCTGTAATATTAATTGGTTCTTTTTTTACAGGATGAATAAATGAAATATGTCTGGCATGCAAATGTATACTAGCATCTGGGTTACTTCTGTTAAAGCCATATTTTAGATCACCTTTTATAGGACTTCCAATAGAAGATAATTGTGTTCTAATTTGATGATGTCTACCCGTTTCTAAGTTAATCTCTAAAAGATGGTAATTGTTTAGACTTTTTAATACTTTATAATGAAGGATAGCTTTTTTGCTTTCTTTTATTTCTTTAGGGTATGGTGTAGATTTATTATTCTTAGGATTTTTTTTCAGCCAATGAATTAATGTGCCATTTCCCTTAGTTGGTTTGTTTTTTACAACTGCCCAATAGTTTTTTTTTGCTTCTTTATCTGCAAACAATTTATTAAGTCTAGGCAATGCTTTGCTCGTTTTGGAAAAAATTACAACGCCAGTAGTTGGTCTGTCTAACCTATGTACTACTCCTAAATATACATTTCCTGGTTTATTATATTTTTCGGCAATATATTCCTTAACAACATCGCTAAGTGGTTTGTCTCTAGTTTTATCACCTTGAACAATATCACCTGCACGCTTGTTTACGACAATAATGTGATTGTCTTCAAATAAGACTTGAAGGTTGCTTTTATTGGAAATAATTTTTTTTGACACGAATTACACGAATTTTCACTAACAACTATTAATACTGCTCATTATCATTAGGGAAATCTCTTGTTTTTACATCATCAACATATTGAGAAATAGCAGTTGTCATATCTTCATACAGCGTTAAATATCTACGTAAAAATCTAGGATTAAATTCATGAGTCATTCCTAGCATATCATGTAAAACAAGTACTTGTCCATCAACATTATTACCAGCGCCTATACCAATAATAGGAATACTAACACTTTCTGCAACTTGTTTGGCAAGAGCTGCTGGTATTTTTTCTAAAACAATAGCAAAACAGCCAACTTTTTCTAGCATTTTCGCATCTTTAATAAGACGTTCTGCTTCTTCTTCCTCTTTAGCTCTTACTGTATAAGTACCAAATTTATATATAGATTGTGGCGTTAACCCTAAATGTCCCATAACAGGAATACCAGCATTTAGGATACGCTTAATAGATTCTTTTATTTCTTTACCACCTTCTAATTTAACAGAGTGTGCACCACTTTCTTTCATGATTCTAATAGCAGAACGAAGTGCCTCTTTAGGATCACTTTGGTAATTACCAAAAGGTAAATCTACAACTACTAAACATCTATCAATAGCTCTTATAACAGAAGAGGCATGATAAATCATTTGATCTAAAGTAATTGGTAATGTTGTTTCATGTCCTGCCATAACATTACTAGCAGAATCACCAACAAGAATGACGTCTATACCTGAACCATCAACAATTTTTGCCATGGTATAATCGTATGCAGTTAACATTGATATTTTTTCGCCATTGGCTTTCATATCAATCAATGTTTTTACGGTAACGCGCTTGTATTCTTTTTTTGCTACAGACATATTATTTTATAATTTGATAGGTTGTAAATGTACTAAATTAACTAGATACTGTTAAACTTTTCTTTAAGTGGTTAAGCTATTGCTAAGTAATATTTATTTTAGGTGAAAATGATCAGCCATCATACTAGTTAGTACTATGTCTGTCTTGGCAGCATTGAGCTTTTATAAATTGTAAACTTAAAGCCAAAACGAGTAATGTAAATAGGTGCATTTTTTCATTATCACATGTTTATAAAACCTATTGGAGCTGTTCCGTTAGTTGTATCATGAAAATTAGATAAATTTGGAAGAATAGTATTCAATTCTGAAGGTGATACTCTAAATCAAAGTGCTAACTCTGCCATATAGGTATCTGCAAATATAGTAGGCATAATAGCACTATCTCTTAAGTTTTATTTCAACCATCAATTTCCACAAAAATATTTGTCTTTAAAAATCAAGCGTATCTCTTAATGTTATTGTTTTCTAACCATTCTAAGTTATTCTGCTAAATCATTGTTTTATTTGAATATTTAATTGTGTTTTTATACGTCTTTTTTAAAATATCTTGATAATTTCCTTCTAACATAGAATATAAAACATCTATTTTTAGCTTGTTAAAAAGGTTCTTACCACCAAGACTCTAATAGCAACGCTACACCTTCATTTCTTATAATATTAGGGAATAATTTTATCGCCACGTTGAAAAGTGTTGCTTCCTCTAAGAGAAATATTCACTGACATGTCTTGATTTGAGTTTGTAGACTGTACTAAATCTACAATTTCACCTCTCAAACCAATATTAGAACGTTCGTTAGTTTTTCCAGTTTACCATTGCTATACTTGGTCTGAATGAGAAAATAAACTAAGTGGTGTTTTTATAGCTTTATCTTTAATATCTTTTTTGGTTGATGGCTCTATAAGCGTACCAAAATTAGATAGGAAATCTAAATTTCCATTTTCAAATAATTGTTGTATGTCTAGCATTGATGGATATAACCCAAACGCTCTACCCATTACTTGTATTTGGATTAATTTGTAAAACATCATTCTGTTTCATTTTAGGATTGGTGACTTCAAGTCATATAATGCAACAGTCTTCTTTTTTGATAGTGTTTCCCTTCTTCCCGAGCTTTTCATTTTGTTTGAGCTAAATGAAAAAGTGCGAAAAGCTTTTTTTATAATAGATAAAGCTGTTACGTTTATGACTTGAATCTAAGATGTTATCAAAATAGAATTATTTTAATAACACTTTTTTTATTGTAGAAAGAATAAGTTTCAAATCTAAAAAAAGGTTTCTATTTTTAATATACATTTTATTATAATTCAACTTATCTGGAATGATAGTTTTAATATAATATTCGTCAGGATTATCAGATTTTTTTAATAATTCTACTTCGTTTCTGTATTCTAAAGATGCTAAGCCTGTTATTCCAGGTTTTACAGATAATATTATTAAATCTTCTTTATTATAGTAATTAACATAATATCTCAGTTCTGGTCTAGGGCCAACAAAACTCATATTACCTATTAAAACATTTAAAAGTTGAGGGAATTCATCAATTTTATATCGTCTTAAAAAATATCCAACTTTTGTAACTCTAGAATCTTTATTTCCTATAGTTAGTAGTCCGTTTTCTTCAGATTTAATATGCATCGTTCTAAATTTGAAAATATTAAAATCTTCATTGTTTTTACCAACTCTATTTTGAATAAAAAATATGGAGCCTTTAGAATCTATTTTGATTAAAATTGCTATACCTAAAAGTATAGGTGAAACAATAAGAAGTCCGATTAAAGCAAAAACAAAATCGAAACCACGTTTAATCATTATTCAGAAAACATATTAAGAATTGTTGCTATACTATCACAATTTTCAATAATTAAAACAATATTTCCCTCATTATATTGCGCTTGTAAATTATAAAAACCACAAGGTTTTTTACGCGTGTCACTTTTAGAAAAATCAATATCTCCTTTTTTTAGTATATACGAAATAGCAGTTGTATCAATATTTTTAGAATCTATTTCTTTTTGAAATAAATCACTATAAATAATTTTTTTTGAATTTATGTTCTTTAAAACTCTAGCGTCAGGACCGTAACTACAAGATGTTTTTTTTTCATTAAGAAAGAAAGCCAAAATAATGAGTCCAATTGAAAAACCTCCTAAATAATAGCCAATGCGTTGTATTAATTTCATGTAAAGTTTTTGTGAAACCAGGTTGCAATTAGATAATTTAAAAAATAAGCAAATTAATATCACTACAATCTAAATCAAACCAATCTGCAACAGGTTTACTGGTTAATATACCGTGGTAAAAGTACAAACCATTTTTTAATCCTTTATCAAATCTTAAAGAATTTTCTAAACCGCCATCTTCAGCAATTTTTAGTAAATAAGGGGTGAAAATATTACTTAAAGAAACAGAGGCAGTACGAGAGTATCTGGCCGGTATATTTGGAACACAATAATGTATAACACCATGTTTAATAAATGTTGGCTTGTCATGAGAAGTAACTTCACTTGTTTCAAAACATCCTCCCATGTCTATGCTTACGTCTATAATTATAGAACGTTTTTTCATATTTTCAACCATAGATTCAGAAATTACAACAGGAGATCTATTAGTTCCTCTAACAGCTCCAATAACAACATCGCAACGTTTTAATGCTTTTGTTAAGTTTTTTGGCTGAATGGTAGATGTATAAAGTGGTCTACCCAAATTGGTTTGTATTCGCCTAAGTTTGGTTATAGAATTATCAAATATTTTCACATTAGCACCTAAACCAATAGCGCTTCTAGAAGCAAATTCGCTAACAGTTCCAGCGCCAATAATAACAACCTCGATAGGAGGGACGCCACTAATGTTTCCTAACATAAGTCCGTTGCTTTCTTTGTTGTTTGATAATAATTCAGATGCAATTAAAACAGATGCGGTACCTGCGATTTCACTTAAAGATCTAACAGCAGGGTAAGAACCATCATCATCTCTAATAAATTCAAAAGCTAGAGCAGTTACTCTTTTGGCAGCTAAAGTTTCAAAGTACTTTTTGCATTGTGTTTTTATCTGCAAAGCCGAAATTAAAATAGCTTGGGGGTTTATTAATTTGATTTGCTCAATGCTTGGAGGTTCAACTTTTAATATCATTGGGCAAGCAAAAACCTTAGCAGTATCTTTTGTTATTTTTGCTCCTGCTTCACTATAATCTTTATCACTAAAACTTGCGCCTTCTCCAGCACCAGACTCTAAAAGAACTTTGTGTCCGTTACTTACTAACGCAGAAACAGCATCGGGTGTTAAACAAACTCGTTTTTCTTGATAATCAGTTTCTTTAGGAATACCAATATATAATTCTCCTTTACGTTTAAAAACTTCTAGCTTTTCTTCCTGAGGTAATAGTTGTTCTTTCGTAAAAGGGGATAATGATTCGGACATGCTTTGCATTTTTATTAAAATTCAAATTACGAATATTTTTTCAATTTTTTAAAATCATTTTTAATTATAAAATCTGTTTATTGAAAAGTGTAAGGTATCATTTCATCGATAATATGGTTAAAACGTACTGTATTTCAGTTTAAATATTTTATTTTTGTTAGTACGACTTTATATATGAAAATTAAACACTTATCTTATTTTATTTTATTCCTTTTTTCATCGTTTTGTTATTCACAAACCTATAATGTAAAAGGAGTTCTTCAAGATGGAAATAACCAACCTATAGGCTTTGCTAATGCTGTTTTGATTGATTTAGATGATACTAGCATTATAAAAGGTACAATAACTGACGATTTTGGGAAGTTTACTCTTGACAAAATAAAACCAGGAGACTATATTTTTAAAATTAGTTTTTTAGGTTTTGAATCTTATTCATCAAGAATAAATCTAGATAGAGATTTCGATTTAGAAATTATAACACTTAAGGAAGCTACAGAAGAATTGGATGGAGTAACCGTAGTTGCTAAACGTCCAACAATAAAACGATTAGTAGACCGTGTTATTTTTAATGTTGAAAATTCAACGTTATCTAACAATAATGTATTAGATGTTTTAAAGCATACTCCTGGAGTATTAATCAATAATGGAAACATATCTTTGAAAAACTCTACACCAACGACTTATATAAATGATAGGAAAGTACATTTGTCTATAGAAGAAGTTCAACAATTATTAGAAAGTACACCAGCAAATAATATTAAATCTATAGAAGTTATAACAAATCCACCAGCAAAATATGAAGCTGAAGGAGGTGCAGTTTTAAACATCGTGACAAGCAAAAATATTATAGTAGGCTATCATGGTAGCTTTTTTGAGAATTATAAACAAGGACGTGAATACCCAAAGTACTCTTTTGGTACAGGTCATTTTTTAAAAACTAAAAAACTGAGTACGTATCTAAATTATAATATTAGCCCCAAAAAAGAATTTAGACATAATGATGAGTTTATTAATTTTATAAATAATAATAAAATAATATCAAACTGGAATTCTAGAGCTAGTAGAATTAACGAATCTTCAAATCAAAATATTAATGGTACTATTGACTACGAAATAAATAATAGAAACAATTTAGGTTTCACTACTAATTTACTCGTTTCGCCAAGAAAAAGCACAAAAAAAAACATTCACTCTATAACAGAGATTTTTGATGCTATAGGAAATATTGATTCCACATTTAATACTGTCAATAAAGCTGTTGATGAGATTAATAATTTTTCTTTTACTCTTGATTATATTCATAAATTTAAAAATGAAGGAGAGAAACTTTATATAAGTGCTCATAATACAAATTATGATTTCTCAAATTTTCAAAATGTTGATACTGATTATTTTCTTCCTAATGAATCTTTAATTAGAAGTAATAAATTTAAGACCTTTACAAGTCAAAAGATTAATATTTATACTGGGCAATTAGATTACGAACTGCCGTTTAACGATTCTGCTTTGTTTGAAATAGGAATTAAATTTTCAAATATTAATTCTCAAAGTATTTTAAATCAATTTATTTATGATAATGATGTAAAGGAAGATGATTTAGAAAATTCTGATACTTTTTTATATGATGAATCAAATTTTGCAAGTTATGCAAGTTATGCAAATGATTGGGAAGACTGGAGTTTAAAAACGGGCTTACGAATTGAACATACTAATATATCTGGAAATTCGATTTCTACAAGTCAAATTAATAATTCTTATTATTCTAATTTTTTTCCTAGTGTACATTTATCTCGTAATTTTAACGAAAATAATGAGTTGTACTTTAATTATAATAAGCACATAAATAGACCAAGATATCGTCAGTTAAATCCTTTTAAGTTTTTTCTAAATGATAACACTTACTTAACTGGAGATCCTAAATTAAAGCCTCAAATAGATAATTCTTTTATAATTGGTTATAATTTAAAGCAAAAATATACTTTTGAAATATACTATAGACATGAAGATGACCCTACAATACAAATAGCATTTCAAGATAATGACAATAACATCTTGAAATATATAAATACCAATATAGATAAAAGTATTTCATACGGTCTGGATTTCTCAACATATACTAATCTTTTGAAAAAATGGGATTTATATGTTTTGTCTTCTATTTATTTTTACGAAGAGCAATTTTTTGCTTTAGAAAGTAATAATGAATTATTGACTAATAGTAAATGGTCTAGTTATTCACAAGTGATTAATTATTTTTCTTTTTTGAAAGATAGTAGTTTTACTACGAATTTATCATTCACTTATATTTCAGCCTATATACTAGGTCCTACTAATATAAGTACGACTTGTACTCTAGATATAGAACTTAAAAAGATATTGTGGAATAATAGAGCGTCTTTTAGTGTTGGTATTACAGATATTTTGAATAGAAAAAATTTTAACACTAGAACTAAGTATGCTAATCAGGATATCATGTTTAATTCTCAACTAGAAAATAGGATGTTTACTTTTGGTTTTAATTATAAGTTTGGTAATTATAGATTGAATAGAAGAAAGAAAGAGATCAATTTATCAGAAAGAGATAGAATTAAATCAGATTAATTAATATCATATTTCTAAAAATATTCTTTTATTTTTCCCCAGAAGTTTTTTGGCGATATTTTAAACTCATCTTCAATCTCTTGCATTGTTTTGCATGCATCATTTATTTTGTTGAATATACGAGCTCTTAAAAGGTATATTGTAGGTATCACAAGAACCATAATTGGAATCAAATAGATTAAGTCAAATTGGTCTATATATTCATTATCTATATTAAACATTTGAAATATTTGATACACATACATAGCTATAGGAACTAATAATACATGATACCACCAATGTCTATTTGTGAAAAACCAAATAAAAATTAGAAATAAAGGAATAGCTTTTCCTGTTAAAACCCACATTGCAAAATTTGCTTCACCCCAACTTGTACCGTCATAAGAAAATAAAAAAGTGTTCCAAACTTTAGTTTGTGGAACACTTTCATGTAAATAAAATAAATATGGAATAATAGCTATTAATGTGGCTATAGTACTTCCTATTATTAAAGATCTTTTATCTAGATTTTGACTACCTACTTGGTAAGTGTCTTGATCCTTTTTTGATAAATTTTGTTTGTCCTGCATCTACGTTATAACCATTTACTACTTGAGCCATAAATAACACACCTCCGAAAATTGCCATAGCAATTACAAATTTTTTAGTTTTCATTTTATAAGGGATTTTAATTAATTAATTAATACCCCAAATATAGTTAGTAACTAAGGTTAAAGAAATTAGCTAAATGTTAAAAATTTGTTAAAATAATTGTTTTACTAATTTAGCTTTGAGGTTTTTCCGTAAACTACATGAAACCAGCACTCTTTAAATGTTTTTTCTTACAAGCTTTAAGCGTTTTGTTTATCTTTTTAAATATTATTAATATGTAATGTTCTTGTATTATCGTCGTTTATAGATAATTCTATTTTATCAAAATGCTTTGGTAAAATATCTTTTGCAATATCCGGCCATTCAATAATAGACCAGTTATTAGAGTATAAATACTCTTCAATTCCAAAATTGTAAGCTTCTTCTATGCCATTAATTCTATATAAATCAAAATGATAAATTAAATAATCTACTGTTTTATATTCATTAACAATAGAGAAGCTAGGGCTACTAACATTATCAATACTTCCCAATTCTTCGACGATAGCTTTAACAAGTGTTGTTTTACCAACTCCCATATCTCCATATAGTAACAAGGTTTTACTTCTTATGTTTTCTATAAGTTGCTTAGCAACAGCTTTTAAATCATTTAATGTATATACAATTTCCATTATTTGCTATAAATACAATACAAGTATAGTAATATTATTTAAAAAAAGCTAATAAAAAAAACGCATTTCATCGATGTTTTTTTTTGTTTTTTGTGGATTATTTAGGTTTAAAAATGGCAAATGGAATAATCATTTCTTCAAGTGAAACACCGCCATGTTGATAAGTGTTTCTAAAATAATTTACGTAATGATTGTAGTTATTTGGATAAGCAAAAAACAAGTCGCTTTTTGCAAAAATATAAGAACTACTCATATTAATTGTTGGCAAATGTACTTGTTTTGGATCTTTTACAACCAAAACATCTTTAGAATCGTACGTTAAACTTCTACCTGTTTTGTAACGAAGGTTTAAGCTTGTATTTTTATCACCAACAACTTTTGATGGATTTTTAACATTTATTGTGCCATGATCTGTAGTAATTATTAGTTTACATCCCAGTGCTTGTGCTTGGTAAATTATATCTAAAAGAGGGGAGTTTTTAAACCAACTTTTAGTTAAAGACCTGTAAGCCTTGTCGTTTGATGCTAATTCTTTCACAACTTCCATTTCAGTTTTTGCATGCGATAGCATATCGACAAAGTTATAGACAACAACCGTTAAATCGTTGTTCTTCTGAGAATTAAAATTATCTGCTAATTTTTTCCCTGCTTTTATATTTGTGATTTTGTGATACTCATAGTTTAAATGATTTAGACTTAATCGTTTCATTTGAGATTCTAAAAACTCTTTTTCAAATAAGTTTTTACCACCATCATCTGTATCGTTTTTCCAATATTTAGGGAATAATTTTTCCATATCACTAGGCATCAAACCAGAAAAAATAGCATTACGAGCATATTGTGTAGCGGTAGGTAGAATACTAAAGAAAGCTTCTTCGTTTTCTTTTTTGTAATAGTTGTTAATTATAGGTTCAAAAACTTTCCATTGGTCATACCTTAAATTATCAACAACAACTAATAGAGTAGGTTGTTTTTTGCTAAGTTCTGGTGCAATTTTTTCTTTAAAAAGAGTATGAGACATAATTGGAGCATCTGTATGCGGCTCAAACCAACTGGCATAATTTTTATCTATAAATTTCCCAAATTGAACATTCGCTTCGTTTTTTTGAGATTCTAAAATTTCGAACATTCCAATATCTTCAATGTCCTCAAGCTGAATTTCCCAATAAATAAGCTTTTGGTATAATTGTACCCAATCTTCATAAGAATTTACCATAGCCAAATCCATAGCTATTTTTCTAAACTCTAGCTGATAGTTAGAAGTTGTTTTTTCAGAAATTAATCTAGAGTGGTCTAGATTCTTTTTTAAGCTTAATAAAATTTGATTCGGGTTGACAGGTTTTATTAAATAATCTGCTATTTTGTTTCCAATAGCTTCTTCCATAATATACTCTTCCTCACTTTTTGTAATCATTACAACAGGAAGATTATCTTGTTTTTCTTTAATTTCATGTAGTGTTTCAAGACCGCTTAACCCAGGCATGTTTTCATCTAGAAATACAATGTCAAAATTGGTGTCGTCTAGAATATCAATAGCTTCAGTGCCACTATTAGATATTGTAACGTTATAATTTTTCTTTTCAAGAAATAAAATATGTGGTTTTAGTAAATCAATTTCATCGTCAACCCAAAGTATTTTTATCGTATTCATATATTATATATTTTGTATTTGTTACATGTTTAATTAAGTCTTAATAGTGCTCTTTTATAAATAGCATATAATTATATTTGTTACTATAAATAACCTCAATCTTTAAAGTTTGAACAAGCTTAAAATATTAAATGACCCAATTTACGGATTTATTACTATCCCGAATTCTTTAATTTTCGATTTAATACAACACAAACACTTTCAACGTCTACGTAGAATAACGCAAATGGGGATGTCTTATTTGGTTTATCCAGGAGCTCATCATACACGATTTCATCACGCCATTGGTTGTGTGCATTTAATGCAGCAAGTGGTTAATGTGCTTCGTTTTAAAGATGTTACAATTTCGAAAGAAGAAGAAGAAGCGCTTTATATTGCTATTTTATTACATGATATTGGACATGGTCCTTTTTCTCATGCTATGGAACATAGTATTGTTAATGGGGTGTCTCATGAGCAAATCTCATTGCTATTCATGGAACAATTGAATACAGAATTTAACGGAAGTTTAACGCTTGCCATTAAAATTTTCAAAGGAGAATACAATAGAAACTTTTTGTATCAACTAATTTCTGGACAATTAGATATGGATAGAGCAGATTACTTAAAGCGAGATAGTTTTTATACAGGCGTTGCAGAGGGTAATATAAGTAGTGAGCGTTTAATAACCATGCTAAATGTAGTAGATGATAATTTGGTTGTAGAAGAAAAAGGTATTTATAGTGTAGAAAAGTTTATTGTAGCGCGTCGCTTAATGTATTGGCAAGTGTATTTACATAAAACAAGTTTAGTTGCAGAGCAATTACTTATTAGGGTTTTAAAACGTGCCAAAGAGTTAACAAATAATGGTGTGCAATTGCAAGCGAGTAATGCTTTAAAGTTCTTTTTAGATAATGAAATCTCTATTAAAGATTTTGATATTGCTACGTTAGAATTGTTCTCTAAGTTAGATGATTATGACATTGTTTCTGCAATGAAAGAATGGCAAAATCATGAAGATTTTGTTTTGCGTCATTTGTGTGAAATGATAATTAATAGGACACTTCTTAAAATTAAAGTAAAAAAGAAAGCTATTAAAAAAGAAAGTTTAGAAAGTCATATTAATGCTTTAATTGAAACATATACTATAAGTAGAAGTGAAGCTGAGTATTTTGTTTTCACGGGTTGTATTTCTAATCAGGCATATCATCTAAAAAATCAAAATATAAATATTTTACATAAATCAGGGAAAATTCAAGATATTGTAAAAGCATCAGATCAACTTAATTTAAAAGCATTATCAAAGCGAGTAACCAAATATTACATGTGTTACCCAAAGCAAAGCTTCTGATTAACAGATGGTTGTTTGAAATTTAAAATATGAATCTCACATGATTAACTGTGTATATAATATATACCTACTTACTTCATGAAAAACTTTAACACATTTTTCCTATTTTTGCGTTAATCAAACAAAAAACTACTAAAACTTTAAAGTGAAATTCACAGCACAACAAATAGCGGGTATTCTAGAAGGAGACATTGTTGGAAATCCTGACACAAAAGTTTCTAAACTTTCAAAAATAGAGGAGGGCTCTGAAGGAGCTTTAACCTTTTTAGCAAACCCTAAATATACGTCTCACATATACTCAACAAAAGCATCAATTACTATTGTAAATAAGGCTTTTGTTCCCGAAAAAGATATTAGTACAACTCTTATTAAGGTAGAAGATGCTTATTTAGCCTTTTCAAAAATATTAGAATATTATAACTCTGTTAAGTTAAACAAAACAGGTGTAGAACAACCTAGTTTTATCTCTGAATCTGCTAAATATGGTGAAAATATCTATATTGGAGCTTTCGGTTATATAGGTGATAATTGCAATATTGGTAATAATGTTAAAATATTTCCTAATACTTATATAGGAGATAATGTGTTTTTAGGAGATAATACTATAGTGTTTTCTGGTGCCAAAATTTATTCTGAAACGGTTATCGGTAAAAATTGTGTTATAAATTCCGGATGTATTATTGGTGCTGATGGATTTGGGTTTGCTCCAAATAAAACAGGAGGATACAATAAGATACCACAAATAGGTAATGTTATTATTGAAGATTTTGTAGATGTGGGAGCAGCAACAACTATAGACAGAGCTACATTGGGATCTACAATTATAAGAGAAGGTGTGAAACTTGATAATCAAATTCAAGTTGCTCATAATGTAGAAATAGGAAAGCATACAGCGATAGCAGCACAAACAGGAATAGCTGGTTCAACTAAAATTGGTGAACATTGTCAAATTGGAGGACAAGTTGGTTTTGCTGGTCATATAACTATAGGAAACAATGTAAGAATACAAGCGCAATCTGGTATAGGTAGAAATGTGAAGGATAATGAGATACTTCAGGGCTCACCAGCTCTTAATTTAAGCGATTATAATAAATCGTATGTGCATTTCAAAAACCTATCAAAGATTGTTAAAAATATAAATGATTTAGAAAAGAAATAAATGGCTATTATCAATACTGAAATCAAACAAAAAACAATAGAGAAAGAGGTTTCTTTAATCGGAGTTGGCTTACATACAGGTAAAAATGTAACCTTAACTTTTAAACCAGCTGCAGTAAATTCAGGATACGCATTTAAACGTATAGATTTAGAAGGTACACCTATTATTACAGCAGATGCTAATTATGTTACAAATACACAACGGGGTACTTGCTTAGAGAAAAACGGAGTAACTATTCAAACTTCAGAACATGTATTAGCTGCTTTGGTGGGTTTGGATGTTGATAATGTTTTAATTGAACTTAATGAAGCTGAACCTCCAATTATGGATGGATCTTCAAAGTTTTTTGTTGAAGCTATTGAAAAAGCAGGAATTGTAGAATTAGACGCTTTTAGAGAAGAATTTGTGATTACAGATATTATTTCTTATTCTGATGAAGAAACAGGAAGTGAAATTTTAGTAATGCCATCTAAGGAATACCAAATTACTACGATGGTAGACTTTGGTACTAAGGTGTTAGGTACTCAAAATGCGACTTTAAATCGTGTTTCTGACTTTAAAAAGGATATTTCAGATTCAAGAACATTTAGTTTTCTTCATGAAATTGAAATGTTACTAGAGCATGGATTAATTAAAGGAGGTGATTTAAATAATGCTATTGTTTATGTAGATAAAGAATTATCTCCAGAAACAATGGAAAAATTAAGGATTGCTTTTAATAAAGACAATATAACGGTAAAGCCAAATGGCATATTAGATAATTTAACATTGCATCATCCCAATGAAGCTGCCAGACATAAATTGTTAGATGTTTTAGGAGATTTAGCTTTAATACGTACAAGGATTAGAGGGAAAGTTATTGCTAATAAACCAGGACATTTTGTGAATACACAGTTTGCAAAAAAGATGTCTAAAATTATCAAAAATGAAAGACGTAACAACGTTCCTAATATAGACTTGAATCAAGAGCCTTTAATGGATATTAATCAAATTATGGCTATGTTACCACATAGACAACCATTTTTGCTAATAGATAAAGTTTTTGAATTATCTGATAGTCATGTTATAGCAATGAAAAACGTAACGATGAACGAATCGTTTTTCGCAGGTCATTTCCCTGGCGCTCCAGTTATGCCAGGTGTTTTAATTGTAGAAGCTATGGCACAAACAGGAGGTGTATTAGTCTTAAATACGGTTCCAGATCCAGAAAATTATTTAACATTTTTCATGAAAATGGACAATGTAAAATTCAAAAGAAAGGTGTCTCCTGGAGATACTTTAATATTCAAATGTTCATTAATTACGCCTATCCGTAGAGGAATATGTCATATGCAAGGTTATGCGTATGCTAATGGGAAACTTTGTGCAGAAGCAGAGCTTATGGCACAAATTTCTAAAGTAAAATAATAAAGATATAAATGAATCAGCCTTTAGCATATGTGCACCCGGGTGCCAAAATAGCAAAAAATGTAGTTATTGAACCTTTTACTACAATTCACAATAATGTAATTATTGGAGAAGGTACCTGGATTGGAAGTAATGTTACCATTATGGAAGGTGCTCGAATAGGTAAAAATTGTAATATTTTCCCTGGTGCAGTAATTTCAGCTGTTCCTCAGGATTTAAAATATAATGATGAAGATACTACTGTAGAAATTGGAGATAACGTAACTATACGTGAGTGTGTTACCATAAATAGAGGAACTACGGATAGAATGAAAACAGTTGTTGGCGATAATTGTTTAATTATGGCTTATTGTCATATTGCTCATGATTGTATTGTTGGTAAAAACTGTATTTTTTCTAATAATAGCACATTAGCAGGACATATTACTGTAGGAGATTATGTGGTTTTAGCAGGAATGAGTGCTGTACATCAGTTTGTTTCTGTTGGAAATCATGCTTTTGTAACAGGAGGATCTTTAGTAAGAAAAGATGTGCCGCCTTTTGTAAAAGCAGCAAGAGAACCTTTATCTTATGTTGGAATTAATTCTGTTGGATTGCGACGACGTGGATATACTACAGAAAAAATTAGAGAAATTCAGAACATATTCAGAATTCTTTATCAAAAAAATTATAATAACACACAGGCTGCAGGAATTATTGAAGCCGAAATGGAAGCTACTCCAGAACGTGATGAGATACTTCAATTTATAAAGAATTCACATCGCGGAATTATGAAAGGATATTTTAAATCAAACTAAATTATGGCAAGTACATCAGATATTAGAAACGGATTATGTATTAAGTATAATCACGATATTTATAAAATCATTGAATTTTTACATGTAAAACCAGGTAAGGGTCCTGCGTTTGTTAGAACTAAATTAAAAAGTGTAACTAACGGAAAGGTTATTGATAATACGTTTTCTGCGGGGCATAAATTAGATGATGTTCGTGTTGAAACACATAAATTTCAATATTTATACAATGAAGGAGAAACGTTTCATTTTATGAATACAGAAGATTATTCTCAAATTGAACTTCAAAAAGGCACACTTGATAATCCTGGATTAATGAAAGAAGGGCAAGTGGTAACAGTAATTATTAATTCAGAAGATGATATGCCTCTTTCTGTTGAATTACCTGCAAGCGTAATTTTAGAAGTAACAGGAACAGAGCCTGGTGTAAAAGGTAACACAGCAACTAATGCAACAAAGCCTGCTACCGTGGAAACAGGTGCTATTGTTAACGTACCTCTTTTTATTAATGAAGGAGATAAAATAAAAGTAGAGACAGATAAAGGAACTTACAAAGAACGTGTAAAAGAGTAAATGAAGTTTCCAAAGCCATATACAATAAATGAAATAGCGCAGCTTATTACGTGTAATTTTGTTGGTGATAAAGATTTCCCTGTTTTAGGGATGAATGAGATTCATGTTGTAGAACCGGGAGATATTGTATTTGTAGATCATCCTAAATATTATGACAAAGCTTTAGAATCTGCAGCAACTATTATCCTTATTAATAAAGAAGTGGAATGTCCTGAAGGTAAAGCGCTTTTAGTAAGTGATGATCCTTTTAGAGATTTTAATAAGCTAACAAATCATTTTAGGCCTTTTATTTCTGCTAATAGTCAGATTTCTGATTCGGCTATAATAGGAACGAATACGGTGATTCAGCCTAATTCTTTTATCGGTCATAATGTGGTTATCGGTGATAACTGTATTATACATTCTAATGTTAGTATATATGATGATGCAGTAATAGGAGATAATGTCACTATTCA
This sequence comes from uncultured Algibacter sp., assembly GCA_938003745.1. Lineage (GTDB taxonomy): Bacteria > Bacteroidota > Bacteroidia > Flavobacteriales > Flavobacteriaceae > Postechiella. The sequence continues at coordinate 15,710 of CALKXS010000125.1, read as the reverse complement.
TTCTGGCTCTGTACTTGGAGCAAATGCTTTTTATTATAAAAAGAGACCTAGTGGATTTGATAGATTAAAGTCATCGGGCAGAGTAGTTTTTGAAGATAATGTAGATATTGGAGCTAGTTGTACTATTGATAGAGGAGTCACAGCAGATACACTTATTAAAGAGGGAACTAAAATAGATAATCAAGTTCAAATTGGACATGATACTGTAATAGGTGAAAAATGTTTAATTGCTTCTCAAGTGGGTATCGCAGGGTGTGTTGTTATTGAAGATGAAGTCACTATTTGGGGACAAGTAGGTATTACAAGTGGTATTACTATTGGAGCAAAAGCTGTTATTTCTGCAAAAGCAGGAGTAAGTAAATCGTTAGAAGGTGGTAAAAGTTATTTTGGAATTCCAGCTGATGATTTTCGTTCTAAATATAAAGAAATAGCTGCGATAAGAAAGATTCCAGAAATATTAGAGACGTTAAAACAAATAGAAAATAAATAGCATTTTTTAACAAAATTAAAATGAATTTTACTTTAAAAATATAATTCAAAAAATTACATTTGTTAAAATAAATTAATCAAGATAAAATAATCTCATATGAGTGTTTTAGTAAATAAGGATTCAAAAATAATAGTTCAAGGTTTTACAGGTAGTGAAGGTACTTTTCATGCCGGTCAAATGATTGAATATGGTACAAACGTTGTAGGTGGTGTTACACCAGGCAAAGGTGGTCAAACACATTTAGATAAGCCTGTTTTTAATACAGTGCAAGAAGCTGTTGATAAAGCTGATGCAGATACAACTATTATTTTTGTGCCACCTGCATTTGCTGCTGATGCTATTATGGAAGCTGCTGATGCAGGAATTAAAGTGATTATTACAATTACTGAAGGTATTCCAGTTGCAGATATGATTAAAGCTTCAGATTATATTAAAAATAAAGCTTGTAGATTAATTGGACCTAACTGTCCTGGTATAATTACTCCTGGTGAAGCTAAAGTTGGTATTATGCCAGGTTTTGTTTTCAAAAAAGGAAAAGTTGGTATTGTGTCTAAATCAGGTACATTAACTTATGAAGCTGCCGATCAAGTTGTAAAACAAGGTTTAGGAATTACCACAGCTATTGGAATTGGTGGAGATCCAATTATTGGAACAACAACTAAAGAAGCTGTTGAGTTATTAATAAACGACCCAGAAACTGAAGCAGTTGTTATGATTGGTGAAATTGGAGGTCAGTTAGAAGCAGATGCTGCTAATTGGTATAAAGCAAGTGGAAGTAAAAAGCCAGTTGTTGGATTTATTGCTGGTGAAACTGCTCCTGCTGGAAGAACAATGGGACATGCTGGTGCTATTGTTGGCGGTAGTGATGATACTGCTCAAGCTAAAAAAGCAATTATGAGAGAATGCGGGATTCACGTTGTGGATTCTCCTGCTGAGATCGGAAAGAAAATAGCAGAAGTATTAGGATAAACTTAATAGTTCTTTTAAATACAAGATCCGTTAGCTTTTATTAGTTAACGGATTTTTTAATGCAATAAATTTAAGAAGAAGGGTAACAAAAACTAAAGAGTGTTGATATACTAGTATAAACAATAACTAGAAATCATGAAATCTCAAAAAGTATATTTAGTATTAATTCTTATAGGGTTATTTTTTAATAGTTGTTCTAAAAATGATGACGAAATAACAGTAGTTGAAGCCTCTCCTCAATACCCAATGAAATCATTAATAGAAAGCGGACATATGCAGGTGACTTATCAAAAAATAGATGGTCCGGTAACATTTGAATTAGGGTATAAATTTAAATCGTTTAAAGATGGGGAAATTGTAGCATTAGGTATTCGAGTGCCAAACAATGATGTATACAGGGTAACGTTGTGGAATGTAGATACTGAAGAAATTTTAGTAACAAAAAATATAGTTTCTAGCTCAGGATTACTATCTTTTGAAGATATAAATTCTGTAAACATATATTCTGGAATTAATTATTTTGTAGCTATTAATACAAATGATTATTATCAATTTTCAAGTCCGAATACAGGGTTGTTTCCTGTAGAGTCTAATGATATTTTAATTACTGGTTATGGTTCAAACTTTGGTACAAGCCAAACTTTACCAACTACATTTTCAGAGCAATCATATCTTGGAGTTGTTGATATGAAATTTATAGCTTATGAATAATATTTCTAATAGTTTATAAAATGAAAAATCCGTTAATCTGTTTTTAGATTAACGGATTTTGTTTAATTATGTTACTCCTAGTTTGTAATTAGCTTAGTGTATTCTATTGTACCATAATCTTTGATATTCAGAATAACAGTTTCACCGTCATCAGCTAGATTTGAAATATCAAAAGATGTTGTTACAGTTACCGAAGTTGGTTTAGTCAAGTTTTCTTTAATATTAAATTTCAAAAGTCTTTGTATTGGATTACTTTCTAAAATGGATCCAGAGTCTACCAATGTAACATCATCAATCTTATCTTGAGTTGATAAAATATTAAACGTAATATGCAAACAATTCTGTTTAATTTCTGCTGAAATAATAGGGGAGTGATCAAGTTTCTTATAGAGTTTAGGGCTAATTACAGTGCCTTTTTCACAATATCTATCTGTAAATATTACTGTTGCATTAGTTGCTTCGGTATCAAAATCAGGACAAGTATTTAAGCCTGCAATACCACCAAACTCACAAACTTTATTTTGTTGACAATCATATATAGTAATAAGATTATCAGTACAATTTAAACAACTATTTATTAAAAAAACAGTTTGTCCTTTATAATCATATTGTATAATTTCAAAACCGTTAGAATCGGTGTTATTTATCAAGTCTTTTATCCATTGAATATTCTCAAGGGGGGTATCTGTACATATTTTTGAAGATAGCTTATCATCATTATCAGTTACATTACAACTTAAAAATAATATTGCAAATAAAAAAAGAAGCGTGTATTTCATAGTATCATAGAATATTCACATTGTTTATTATTAGATGTATTTAATCAATAAAGGTTGCGTTATAAATGTAGATAATTACATTATTAATGAACTATAATTACGTTAATAATGTAATTATTTACATGATATTCCTATATTTGAATATCTAATTATTAATCAACCATAAAGATTTAAAAAGCATAATATGTTTACTTGTGTTTTTATATCAAATTAAAATATAATAAATGAAATTATTAGAAGGTAAAACGGCCATTATAACAGGAGCTAGTAGAGGAATTGGAAGAGGGATAGCTCAAGTTTTTGCTGCTCAAGGTGCTAATGTAGCATTTACATACAGCTCTTCAGTAGAAGCGGCCAATGCTTTAGAAAAAGAATTAAATAAATTAGGTGTAAAAGCTAAAGGATATAAAAGCAATGCTGCTAGTTTTGATGAAGCTCAAACTTTGGCAGGAGATGTGTTTAAGGAATTTGGAAGTATTGATGTCTTAATTAATAATGCAGGAATTACAAAAGATAATTTGTTGATGCGTATTAGTGAAGAGGATTTTGATACTGTAATAGAGGTGAATTTAAAGTCTGTTTTTAATATGACTAAAGCTGTACAACGTACTATGCTTAAACAGCGTAAAGGTTCTATTATTAATATGAGTTCTGTTGTTGGAGTTAAAGGAAATGCTGGACAAACTAATTATGCTGCTTCAAAAGCTGGTATTATTGGTTTTTCTAAATCTGTAGCTTTAGAACTAGGCTCAAGAAATATTAGAAGTAACGTAATCGCTCCAGGTTTTATTGAAACTGAAATGACTGCAAAGTTAGATGAAGAGGTTGTGAAAGGGTGGCGAGCTGGAATTCCTTTAAAACGTGGCGGATCTCCTGAAGATGTAGCAAATGTATGTGTGTTTTTAGCTAGTGATTTATCTGCTTATGTAACAGGACAAACATTGAATGTTGACGGAGGAATGTTAACTTAATATTTTATAGAGATTTAAGCTTTTTAATGCAAACAGAAACTCTTATTTATATAATATTATCTGGAATCATAGCGCTATTATTAGCGCTTTTTCAGTATTGGTATAAATCAAAAATAAAATCGAAACTTAGTATTCTTTTTACTTTTTTGAGGTTCCTTATTTTGTTTGCAGTTTTGTTATTGATTGTTAATCCAAAATTTGAACAGAATCAACTTTATATAGAAAAGCCAAATTTGGTTGTTGCTGTAGATAATTCATCATCTATTAAACATTTAAAGCAGGATGTTGATGCATTAAAAACCTTAGAGCTAATTTCTAATAATGAAGCTATAAAAGAGAAGTTTAATTTAGTTACATATTCTTTTAGTGATAAAATTAGCGAGACAGATTCTATTAATTTCAAAAAAGAACAAACTAATATTGATAATGCTTTAAGTGAATTATCTGATATTTATAAAGAAAGTGTTTCTCCCATAATTTTGTTAACAGATGGTAATCAAACCTATGGCAATGATTATGAGTTTAATTCTTCTCAATATAAACAACCTGTTTATCCTGTTATATTAGGAGACACCACTGTGTATGCCGATTTAAAAATTCAACAACTTAATGTAAATAAATATGTTTATTTAAAAAATAAATTCCCTGTAGAGGCTATTCTAGTTTATAATGGGAATGTAAATGTGAATTCTAAGTTTGTAGTAAAAGTAGGGAGTTCTGCAGTATATTCAGAGAATTTAAGCTTTTCAAAATCTAATAATTCTAAGGTTGTAAACTTTACGCTTCCAGCAAATAGAGTTGGTGTTGCTAGTTTTAAAGCAATGCTATTACCAGTTGATAATGAGAAAAACATTACAAACAACAATAAAAACTTTGCAGTAGAAATTATTAGTCAAAAATCTAAGATCGCAATTGTTAGTGATTTTCTCCATCCAGATTTGGGTGTTTTAAAAAAGAGTATCGAAAGTAATGAGCAACGCGCTGTTTCTATTTTAAATTCAAAAGAAATTTTATCGAAAAAAAATGATTTTCAATTAGTTATTCTATATCAACCTACCAGTAAATTCAAGCCTGTTTTTGAAATTTTAGATAAAGAAAACTTAAATAGATTTGTGGTTATAGGACCCAAAACAGATTTAGGTTTTTTTAATTCAATTAATGCTAATTATCAACAAGAAATAACAAATCAAGAAGAAAATTATCAGGCTAATCTTAATTTAAATTATACCCCTTTTATTATAGATGATTTAAATTTTGAATCATTTCCGCCTTTAAACTCAAATTTTGGGTCTGTAACTTTTTCTGTGCCTTTTGAATCTATTTTGAAAAAACAAGTTGGTAATGTTTCAACTGAAGAGCCTTTATTGGCAACTTTTGAAAGTAACAGTAGGAGAGAAGCAGTTTTGTTTGGTGAGAATATTTGGCAGTGGAGATCACAAAGCTTTATTAATTCAAAATCTTTCAATCAGTTTGATGATTTCTTAGGAAAGGTTGTTCAGTATATAGCTTCAAACAAAAGAAGAGGTAGATTAAATGTTGAATATGAATCTTTTTATGATGGTAGTTCTGATGTGAAAATAAAATCACAGTTTTTTGATAAGAATTACGAATTTGATGCACGTAGTTCTCTTAACATTAAACTTGTAGATAAAATTTCTAAGGAAGAAAAAATATTACCTTTAATTGTTAAAAACAATTATTATGAAATAGATTTAAGTAGTCTATCGCCTTCAGAATACAATTTTACAGTAAAAGTTTCTGGAGAAAACATATCTAAATCAGGGAGTTTTCAAATATTAGAATACAATGTTGAGCAACAATTTTTAAATGCGAATGTAACAAAGCTTCAACAATTGGCTACTAACAGTAAAGGAAAGAGCTGTTTTGTTGTTAATAGTGAAGCAATAATAAAAGATTTATTGAATGATGATCAATACACTGCTATTCAGAAAAACAATAAAAATAAGTTACCTTTGATAGATTGGAAATATCTTTTGGCTATTATAGTTATAAGTTTAGCAGCTGAATGGTTTTTAAGAAAATATAACGGATTAATTTAAACTAAAACAAAAAATAAATAATGGAAAAATTACCAAAAATTGCATTTCCTTTTATAATTGGGGCAATAATATTAGTAGTGCTTTTATCAAAATCGGCAGTAACAATAGATTCTGGAGAAGCTGGAGTGTTATTTAAAACGTTTGGAGAAGGTGTTGTGATTGATGAACCGCCAATGGGAGAAGGTTTTCATATCGTAGCACCTTGGAATAAGGTTTTTGTTTACGAAGTGCGTCAACAAGAGTTATTTGAAAAAATGAAGGTATTGTCTTCCAATGGGTTAGAGATTCAAATTGATGCTTCAGCTTGGTACGAGCCTGTTTATAATGAATTAGGTAATTTGCATCAGTCTCTTGGACAAGGTTATTTGCAACGAGTAATTCAACCAGCAATTCGTAGTGCAGCAAGAAGTGTTATAGGACGTTATACACCTGACGATTTGTATTCAACTAAGCGTGATGCTATACAAGTTGAAATTTTTGAAGAAACTAAGAAAATACTTGATAAACAATATGTTCAATTAAATGAGGTATTAGTTAGAGATGTAACTTTACCTCCAACAATTAAAGAGGCTATTGAACGTAAACTAAAGCAAGAACAAGCATCTTTAGAATATGAATTTAGATTAGTTACTGCCGCAAAGGAAGCCGAAAAGCAACGTATTGAAGCACAAGGAAAAGCAGATGCAAATAAGATATTAAGTGCGTCTTTAACAGATAAAATTCTTCAAGATAAAGGTATAGAGGCTACAATGAAACTATCAGAATCACCAAACAGCAAGGTTATTGTAATTGGATCCGGAGATTCTGGATTACCTATTATTTTAGGAAATAACTAAGTTTTAAAGCATTTATCGTTTACTATAAAATATTAAAATCCTTTAAGGTAAAACTTAAAGGATTTTTTGTTGAATAAATAATTCAATATTTTAATCGTTATTTTGCATATTAAATAATCAAACCATGCTAAAACTATAGAATTTATAAATGTTTAGAATTTTAATTTCATAATTTGGAATTGTAAGCATAAAATTCGCATATTTGTATTGTTAAATAATATTAAAACATGACATTTATTCAATTACATCATCATTTTCAAATTTGCAATCAAGCGAGCTGAAAATGTATTGAATAAAACCAACATATTTTTAAACCCGTTTGAGACAATCAAGCGGGTTTTTTAATTTAATTCGAGATAGATTGTTTCAAACTCATAACAAAAACATAATGAGTAAATTAAGAATTGCAGTACAGAAATCGGGCAGATTAAATGAAGACTCGATGAGAATTTTAAAAGACATTGGTATTTCTATTGATAATGGAAAAGATCAATTAAAAGCATCAGCTAGAAACTTTCCTGTAGAAGTGTTTTATTTAAGAAATGGAGATATTCCTCAATATTTAAGAGATGGTGTTGTAGATGCCGCTATTATTGGTGAAAATGTCTTAATAGAAAAAGGACAAGACTTAAAGTTTGTAGAGCGTTTAGGTTTTTCTAAATGTAAAGTATCTATTGCTGTTCCAAAAGATTCTACAGATAGTAGTTTAAAGGATCTAGACGGTAAGAGAATCGCAACATCTTACCCAGAAACAGTTAAGAAGTTTTTAAAGGAAAAAGGTATTGATGCTAAATTACATATCATTAATGGTTCTGTAGAAATAGCTCCAAGTATTGGTTTAGCTGATGGAATTTGCGATATAGTTTCAAGTGGAAGTACTTTGTTTAAAAATGGATTAAAGGAAATCGAAGTACTTTTAAAATCTGAAGCAGTTTTAGCCGTTTCTCCAATTTTAAATGAAGAAAAGCAAGCAATTTTAGACAAAATTCAGTTTAGAATTAAATCAGTTTTAAAGGGGAGAGAATCTAAGTATATACTACTTAATGCACCAAATGATAAAGTAGAAGATATTATTAATGTTTTACCAGGAATGAAAAGTCCAACGGTATTACCATTAGCTAAAGAAGGGTGGAGTTCTGTACACTCTGTAATTAGTAAAAATGAATTTTGGGATGTTATTGATGCTTTAAAAGAAAATGGCGCCGAAGGAATCTTAGTTTGTCCAATTGAAAAAATGGTGTTATAAATAGCTTTTTACCGTTTACTGTTAGCAGTTTGCTAATAGTTAAGTGCCAAAAGCAAAAAGTTATCCAATATGGAAATAATTAATAATCCAGAGAAAAGAACTTGGTCATCTGTTTTAGAGCGTCCAACGCAGACTGTTAATGATATTGAAGATATTGTTATCAAGGTGTTTAATGACGTTAAAATAAATGGAGATGTAGCTATTAAAAAATATACGTCTAAATTTGATAAAGTAGATTTAGAGTCAAATCTTGTCACTCAAGAAGAGCTTCAAAAAGCTAGTGAATTAGTATCACCTAAGCTTCAAAAAGCTATTCAATCTGCAAAAGATAATATAAAAGTTTTTCACGCGGTGCAAAAAACATCTCGTGTAGAAATTGAGACGGCTAAAGGTGTGCAATGTTGGCAAGAAAAACGACCTATTCAAAAAGTTGGTTTGTATATTCCAGGTGGTACAGCGCCTTTGTTTTCAACGGTTTTAATGTTAGCAATTCCTGCTAATATTGCAGGTTGTAGCGAGATTGTATTATGTACGCCTCCAAATGAAAAAGGAGAAATTGCTGCAGAAATCATGTATGCGGCTAATTTATGTGGTGTTACAAAAATTATAAAAGTTGGAGGTATTCAAGCAATTGCAGGTTTAACTTTTGGTACAGAAAGTATTCCTCAGGTATATAAAATATTTGGTCCAGGAAACCAGTTTGTAACTGTAGCTAAGCAATTAGCTACAAAATTTGGTGTAGCTATAGATATGCCTGCTGGTCCAAGTGAATTATTAGTGGTTGCTGATGAAAGTGCAAATCCAAGTTTTATTGCTTCAGACTTATTGAGTCAAGCTGAACACGGTACAGATAGTCAAGTAATTTTAGTATCAACATCAAAAGCTATATTAAGCGCTGTTTCAAATGAAGTAGCAACGCAGTTAAATGTTCTTCCACGTAAAGCGATTGCAGAAAGAGCCATAGCGAATTCGAAATTAATTTATGTTGAAAATGATGATTTAGCTTTAGAAATGATTAATGAGTATGGCCCAGAACATTTTATTATTTGCACAAAAAATGAAGGTTTTTACGTAGATGGTATTTTGAATGCAGGCTCTGTTTTTATTGGAGATTACACACCAGAAAGCGCAGGTGATTATGCGTCTGGAACTAATCATACTTTACCAACAAACGGGTTTACAAAAGCATATTCTGGAGTGAATTTAGATAGCTTTTTAAAGAATATGACCTTTCAAAAAATATCTAAAGAAGGTATTTTAAATATAGGAGAAACCATTGAATTGATGGCGGAAGCCGAAGGTTTACAAGCTCACAAGAATGCAGTTTCAATACGATTAAAAGCGTTGAAATCATGAACATACAAGATTTAATACGTCCAACGATAAAGGCTTTGAAATCTTATTCATCTGCAAGAGATGAATTTCAAGGTGCTACAGACGATATGGTATTTTTAGATGCTAATGAAAATCCTTATGAAAATGGGGTTAATCGTTATCCAGATCCGCAACAAAGAGAATTAAAAACTATTTTATCTAGAATAAAAGGGGTGCCAACACAGAATATCCTTTTAGGAAATGGAAGTGATGAAGTTTTAGACTTGGTGTTTAGAGCTTTTTGCGAACCTAATGTAGATAATATAATCACTTTACCACCAACATATGGCATGTACAGTGTATTAGCTAATATTAATGCTATTGGGATAAAATCGGTTCAGTTGTCTGATGACTTTCAACCACAGGTTGATAAGATTCTAGATAGTACAAATTCCGAAAGTAAGATTTTGTTTTTATGTTCACCAAACAACCCAACAGGAAACAGTTTTAATACTGCTGAAATGGAGATTTTACTGAATAAATTTAATGGGATTGTTGTTATTGATGAAGCATATATTGATTTTTCAACAGAGAAAAGTTGGATTCATAGACAAGAAGAATTCCCTAATTTAATAGTGACTCAAACGCTTTCTAAGGCTTATGGTATGGCTGGAATTCGTTTAGGGATATGTTACGCTTCCGCGGAAATAATATCTGTATTAAATAGGATTAAGCCTCCATACAATGTTAATCATTTAACTCAATTAAAGGCGATGGAACAATTAAATGTCAATGATTTAGCTAAAAATCAAATCAATGATATTTTAAAAGAACGTGATGTTTTAATTTCAGAATTAGAAGGTGTTGATTTTGTATCAAAAATATATCCATCTGATGCTAATTTTGTTTTAGCGAAAGTTGATGATGCCACCAAACGTTACAATCAACTTATAGAAAAAGGCATTGTAATTAGAAACAGAACGACACAACCGGGTTGTGAAAATTGCTTAAGGTTTACTGTTGGTACATCAGAAGAAAATAAAGTTTTAATAAGTACTTTAAAATCTATATAATGAAAAAAGTATTATTCATAGATAGAGATGGCACTTTAGTATTAGAGCCACCTGTAGACTATCAATTAGATAGTTTAGAAAAATTAGAGTTTTACCCAAAAGTATTCCAATACATGGCTAAAATAGCTTCAGAATTGGATTATGAGTTAGTTATGGTTACGAATCAAGATGGTTTAGGAACAGATTCTTTTCCTGAAGATACGTTTTGGCCAGCACAAAATAAAGTGGTTGATGCCTTTGCAAAGGAAGGTGTTATTTTTACCGAAGTTCATATAGATAAAACATTTCCTCATGAAAATGCAGAAACGCGTAAACCAAGAACAGGTTTACTAACTAAGTACTTTTCTAAAGATTACGATTTAGAAAATTCTTATGTATTAGGTGATAGAATTACAGATATGGAACTGGCTAAAAATCTAGGCTCTAAAGGAATTTATCTATCTGAAAATCCTGAGTTAGGTGCTAACGAAATAGAAACATCTAAGCAAGATATTTTAGATTGTATAGCATTAACTAGTACCGATTGGGCAGAGATATATGAGTTTTTAAAACTTGAAGATCGCGTTGAAGAAATTACACGTAATACCAACGAAACTCAGATTTACATAAAATTAAATTTAGATGGGTCTGGTAAGAATAAAATAGATACAGGTTTATCTTTCTTTGATCATATGCTAGATCAAATTGGTCGTCATGGAGCAATGGATTTAACTGTAAAAGTTGATGGTGATCTAGAAGTAGATGAACATCATACTATTGAAGATACTATGATTGCTTTAGGTGAATTATTCAATAAAGCACTAGGTAATAAATTAGGTATAGAACGTTATGGTTTCTGTTTGCCAATGGATGATTGTTTGTGTCAAGTTGCAGTAGATTTCGGTGGAAGAAACTGGCTGGAATGGGATGCAGATTTCAAACGTGAGAAAATTGGAGATATGCCAACAGAAATGTTTTTCCATCTGTTTAAATCGTTTACAGACGGTGCTAAATGTAATTTAAACGTAAAAGCAGAAGGTGTCAATGAACATCATAAAATTGAAGGTATCTTTAAAGCCTTTGCTAAAGCTATGAAAAGGGCAGTAAAGCGTGATGCCAACAAGATGTTTTTACCAAGTACAAAAGGAATGCTTTAAATAGCTTTTGGCTATTTGTGTTAGCTGTTGGCTAATAGCAAGAAGCCAAGAGCTAACAGCTTAAAATAGAAAATGAAATTAGTTATAATAAATTATGGAGCAGGAAATATTAAGAGTATTCAATTTGCTTTTAAACGTTTGGGTGTTGATGCTATACTATCAAATGATCCAGATGAAATTGTTGCTGCCGATAAAATCATATTTCCAGGTGTAGGAGAAGCTAGTAGTGCCATGAAAATGTTGTGCGAAAGTGGTTTAGATACCTTGATACCAACTTTAAAGCAACCTGTTTTAGGGATTTGTTTGGGGATGCAATTACTTTGTAAATCTACAGAAGAAGGTAATACAAAAGGGCTTGGAATATTTCAAACAGACGTGAAGCGCTTTGACAATACAGTTAAAGTACCGCAAATGGGATGGAACGTTATAAAAGACTTGAAATCTGACTTGTTCAAAGGCATTAAAGAAAACGAGTACATGTACTTAGTACACAGTTACTATGCAGAACATTGTAATGAAACCATAGCTAAAACAGATTATGGTATTAATTACGCATCGGCATTACAGCATGAAAATTTTTATGGTGTTCAATTTCACCCAGAAAAGAGTAGTACGGCTGGGGTAAGAATATTAGAAAACTTTTTGGCGCTTTAGTGTCATTTTTAACTTGTTCTAATAAAAAAAATAGTAAAATGTATTTGATAGATAAGATAAAAAAGAAAATAAAAAGATAGTTAATGATAATAGTATAATGTCTTCGTATTTAGGAAATTCTCTTGCAACACCTTGTGCTATTGCAATTGAAATAATAACTCTAATAACTAGACTTTTAATTATATTCATATAAACAAATATATAATTTTAAATGAGAATAATACCAGCTATAGATATCATCGATGGGAAGTGTGTAAGACTATCTAAAGGTGATTACAATACAAAGAAAATATATAATGAACACCCTATAGAAATAGCCAAGGCTTACGAAGATCATGGTATTGAACATTTACACCTTGTAGATTTAGATGGCGCGAAAGCAAGTCATATTGTAAATCATAAAGTGTTAGAAGATATTGCAACAAAAACGAATTTAAAAATTGATTTTGGAGGAGGTTTAAAAACAGACGAGGACTTACGAATAGCGTTCGATTCTGGAGCAGGACAAATTACAGGAGGTAGTATTGCTGTGAAGAAACCAGAAATTTTTAAAAACTGGTTATCTAAATTTGGTGCCGATAAAATTATTTTAGGTGCAGATGCCAATAATGAAAAAATAGCAATCAGTGGTTGGTTAGAAGAGTCAGATGAAGAGTTGATTCCGTTTGTAGCCAATTATATAAAAGAAGGAGTATCTTATGTTATTTGTACAGACATCGCTAAAGATGGGATGTTGCAAGGACCTTCGTTTGATTTGTATAAGAAAATGTTAGCCCAACTTCCTAATGTGAAATTAATAGCTAGTGGCGGAATTTCAACGTTTGATGAGTTGCCAAAATTGGCAGAATTAGGTTGCGAAGGTACCATAATAGGAAAAGCTATTTACGAAAACAAAATCAGTTTAAAACAACTAGAAAATTATATAATCAATGCTAACTAAGCGAATTATTCCCTGTTTAGATATTAAAGACGGAAGAACTGTAAAAGGCGTTAATTTTGTCGATTTAAGAGATGCAGGTGATCCTGTAGAGTTAGCAAAACAATATGCAGAAGTTGGTGCAGACGAACTTGTGTTTTTAGATATAGCTGCTACTTTAGAGGGGAGAGGGACAACTTTAGACATGGTTATACGTGTTGCAGAACAAGTAAACATTCCATTTACTGTTGGTGGCGGAATTTCTAGTATAGAGCATGTTGATGCGTTGTTGCAATGTGGAGCAGATAAGGTATCTATAAATTCTTCAGCAGTAAAACGTCCAGAATTAATTAATGAATTGGCAGATAAATTTGGAAGCCAGTGTGTGGTTGTTGCTATTGACGCAAAACAAATTGAAGGAAATTGGAAAGTGCATTTGGCAGGAGGAACCATACCTACCGAATTGGGTTTGTTTGAATGGGCAAAGGAAGTAGAAACAAGAGGTGCTGGTGAAATTTTGTTCACATCTATGGATCATGATGGAACAAAAAACGGTTTTGCGAACAAAGCATTAGCTAAATTATCAGAAGAATTAAATATTCCAATAATTGCCTCAGGTGGAGCGGGAAACGTTCAGCATTTTATTGATACTTTTGTTGATGGAAAATCGGATGCAGCATTAGCTGCAAGTGTATTTCATTTTGGCGAAATTCCTATTCCGGATTTGAAGAAAGAATTGAAAGAGAGGAATATAGAGGTTAGATTGTAAGCCTTCTGTGGGATGAAAAAAACTGAATCTGATAATATTATTAAATTGAAAAAAGTTCCCTCAGATGAACTTGATGTAGATAAATATTGGGGATATTCACCAGCAGTGGGAATTATGCTTGCTTTTGGAATTCCTTTATTGCCTTTTGTTAAGGATAGTGTTACTTTATTCACTAAAGTAGTTGGATTTATAATAGGTGTATTATTATTTACATATTTCCAATTTAAGAATGAAAAACGTCTAAAGTCGATACGTACAAATTTAGCAAAAGAGTATAATGAAATATTAATTACAGAGTATTTAAAAAAAAGAAATATTTCATTTGAAAAATATAAATATTATATGGTTATTTTTTTACCTGCTCTTATATATAATAAAGGATTAAAAACGATTTTTTTATATGATGAGGGTAATATCTATTTTAATATTAGAAGAATAGGGTTTGAAGGAAGAATACCATTTTCAATAGGTAGACTTTTAGAAGAGAAAAGATTAATTAGAGAGTTTAAGAAACACTCTAAATAAAACAAAATTAATATGAAAATAAAATACGACGATAACGGGCTAGTGCCAGCAATTATACAAGATTTCACGACAAAAAAAGTGTTAATGTTGGGGTATATGAATGAAGAATCCTATCAAAAAACATTAGAAACTAAAACTGTGACTTTCTATAGTAGAAGTAAACAACGGCTATGGACTAAAGGTGAAGAATCTGGTAACATTTTAAATCTTGTAGATATTAAAAATGATTGTGATAACGATTCTCTTTTAATACAAGTAACTCCTGTTGGACCAACTTGTCATACAGGAACAGATACATGTTGGAAAGAAGAAAATAAATCATCATATGGTTTCTTTTCTACCCTAGAAGATGTTATTTCAGAACGTGTTGCAAACAAAGACACTAAAAAATCTTATGTGGCAAGTCTGTTTTCAAAAGGGATTAATAAAGTTGCTCAAAAAGTAGGTGAAGAGGCTGTAGAAACAGTTATAGAAGCTATGGATAATAACGATGAGTTATTTTTATATGAATCTGCAGATTTATTATTTCATTATTTAATGTTGCTGCAAGCTAAAGGATTCACTTTAAAAGATATAGAAAACGAATTAAAAGGAAGGCAAAAATAGCGTCATCTTTATAGTCTTTTTTTATCGCATATGATTACCAACATTAAACCTCAAATTAATGACAATATACTTTAATAAAGTAAAAAGTACTTTGCTTTTTTAATTTACATTTTGTCTATTTTCTTATTTTAGTGATTCAGATTATTCTTAATCTTTTTTTAAACTTTGAGTTAAGCGAAACAAACCTTGATAATCCAAATCCTTTTGTGAGAGCTATGAAATCTATAAAAAGAAATACCACATGATGAAATCTCTTCATTGAAATATGTTATTGAATTAGATAGATGGGTATTCCAAATAACAAAACTGCTCTTGTTAAAATCACATGTAATATTCAAAAATCTATAAATAAAGACTATGGAGAAATATGTTTGACAGAAGATCATTCTTTAATTACCTGAGTTCGATTAATAAAAAGTAAGTTGATTAGTTTTCACAGATTGATCTTTTATTGCTGTTTTTTTTAGGTAAAAATCTATACGAAATAAGACCTCTGATTATATTTGATAAAAAATTAATTGAATATCCGTTTTCACACATAATCCAGTAATATTTGCTATTACAAGTCTATCAAAGAGTTTATCTTCAAAGTATCTTCGGTTTAATTTATATACAAATTCATTGAGGTATAATTGAAGATACTTTCCTTTTATTT
>CALKXS010000124.1 GCA_938003745.1 uncultured Algibacter sp. | reverse complement strand
GGAATATACTTGCATCAAATCAATCCTATTACAATCAAAAAACATGGCAGAAAAGCCAAAAGCATCTTTAAATATAAACTATCTTTTGTAGCTAGTGTTTTGCTAAAATCTGGAAATCAAAATGATACTAATATATTTCAGTTTTTGTCATGTACTTAGCTAATAATTGGTATAAATATAATATTGTAGAAAAAATATCTTATAAAATTAGTATGCTTTTAAAGTAAGAAACAAAGTAGAATCTAAACATTCTAAATGTAAAACTAAACAAACAGGTAAACCTTCAATTAAAGATTAAAGGTTTTATTATTAAAATGTATTTTAGAGAACTACTAGAGACTTTCTTTAAATTGTGAGACACAAATATTAATTTTAAAATAGACTTCTTTGAGGAATAACATATCTAACACCATAAATAAATGGGATTAATTAATAATTTTCAAGGCGTATGTTTATTGTTAATTTTAACGAATGTGTGTAGTTGTACTAATAAAGTTGAAACAAAAAAAATAATAAATAAAAAATCAAACATTTTATGGGTCATAGCTGAAGATTTATCACCTTTTATGGGGTGCTATGGAGATTCAATAAATACAGATCACACACCAATTATAGATAAATTAGCTAGCAATGGTGTGTTGTTTAAACGTGCTTATGCTACAGCACCGGTATGTTCCGCAAGTCGGTCTGCTTTTATAACAGGTATGATGCAAACTACAACAGGAACTCATAATCATCGTTCAAGTCGCTTTACAGATGGAGAAGTTGTTCCATATAATATGAGAATCTTACTTCCTAAAAATATGAAAACTATTCCTGAATTAATGAAAGATGCTGGGTATTTTACATTCAATAGCGGGAAAGATGATTACAATTTTCATTACAATCGTAAGGTAATGTATGATGTTGGAACAAAGGAAGACTATGTGCATGGTATGAATGGCTGGCAAGGTAATACAGCTAAAGATTATTTATCTTATACTGTTGCAAATTGGAGTGATCGTAAAGATAAAAATCAACCATGGTTTGGGCAAATGCAAATAATGGGAGGTAAAAAAGATGCGAAATATGTAAGAAAGGGCGAAAAATTGGCAGCGAATGATGTGCCATTACCTCCTTATTTTCCAGACGTAAAATCTCAAAGAGAAGCGTGGACAAATCATTATAACGCTAATAGAGGATCGGATGTTAGAATTGAAAATCTTTTAAAACAGTTAGAGGCAGACGGTGAATTAGAAAATACTATTATCTTTTTCTTTTCAGATCATGGTAGCCCAACATCATTGAGGCATAAACAGTTTTTTTATGAAGGCGGTATGTTAGTCCCATTAATAGTTAAAGGTAAACATGCCTCATTAAAAGCTGGGACAAAAAGAAATGATTTAGTTTCACTTTTAGATGTTTCTGCAACAACTTTAGCAATGGGTGGTGCTGTAATGCCAGAGTATTTAGACGGTCAAGATTTATTTTCTAAAAACTATAAAGAATCAAGTTATGTTGTTGGAGCTAGAGATAGATGCGACTATACAATTGATAGAATACGTACAGTAGTTTCTAAAGATTTTAGATATATTAAAAACTATTTTCCAGAGCGCCCAATGATGCAAGTAGGATATAGAGATAATAAACCTATTGTTAAAGATTTAAAACGATTACATAAGGAAGGGGAATTGACAGAATATCAAGACAAACACTGGTTTGGAGTAAGGCCAGTAGAAGAGTTATACAATTTAAAAGAAGATGTGTACCAAATGAATAATTTAGTGTCAAATCCTGAATATAAAAAGATTTTAGAATTTCATAGAAATGTATTAACTACCTGGGAAAATGATACAGATGATAAAGGAAAGTATCCTGAAGCTTCAATACAATTAAAGGCAACTTATGATATGTGGAAAGATCGTCCACGATTTAGAGACGCAAAAGTAAATCCTGAATACAATCAATTTAAAAACTAAGATTAGTTATAAAAACACATTTCATATATAACAAAACTTTTATCGAAAAAAAGAAAGTTGTATATTTAAAAATTAATATAGGCTTGTGGGCTTTTTATGAAAGTTGATTTAAATTTTATAAATAAAATATTTAAAACTACAAGAGTGAATTTAATCAAATTCACTCTCTTGTTTTTTATATGCCCTATAGTTAGTTTCGGTCAATTTAATTACACATCACTTTTTGAAACTACAGATTTACCTACAACTAATGTTTCAAGAGTTCGTCAAGATAAGAAGGGGTTTATATGGTTTACTTCAGAAGATGGATTGTTTAAATTTGATGGTTACCGTTATGAGCAGCATGCCTTTTTAAATAACAATTCCGACTTTCCACTTCGAGGAATTAAAAAAATAGAATTTGATGATTTTGGAAGAATCTGGCTAGTAACGAAAGATAATACATTACATTGTTATTTTATAGAATCTAAAAGTCTTCATAATATAACTTTTAAAGGAGATAAGTCAGCTTCGTTTGTAAACAGTATGACTATTTGCGATTCAAAACTGTTTATTGGTAAAGGAGGGCCTTTCTATTTTTCTTTAAAAAATTTAGATTTAAATAATATTCGGCCTATTGATATTTGTGGAAAAGGAGGAGGTTCTCGTTTAGGATATAGTAGAGGGCATTTGGCTTGGTTTGTTACCTCATATTACATGGTGATTTTTGATGCTAAGGCAGAAAAGCTATTGAAAATAGTTGATATGCCAATTAAAGCTACAAGTATTTGTGCAGATAAGAACAATAATATTTGGGTTGGAGATGGAAAAGAAAATTTATATAAATATAATAATAGTACTGAGATTTGGGATATTCCTTACAAGGTAGATGGAGGTGTGCGATGGCTAGAGTTTGATGATAAAAGAAATAGAATATGGATAACTAGCTATCGTAATTTACGATATATACATTTAGGTTCTAAAGAAAAAGAGCTACTAGAATTACCTGTTTCAAGAAAGTTTACTGCAAATACGAAATCTTTTATAGATGCGCAAGGTAATTTTTGGATGGTAACTATTAATGATTTGATTAAAATTAATTTTCACGGAAATAATTCTCACGACTCCAATTTTGAAGTATTATTTAAGAATAAGAATAAAAATAACATTTCGCAAGATTTAACAGGGGCAATTCTCCTTGGAACGTCAGACTCTGGCTTGATTAGAAAAAACTTTCAAACAGGAGAATCCAAAATGTATTTAAAAGGGAAGAATGTTTTATGCATTGATAAAGTATCAGATTCACTATTTCTTATAGGAACAAAACAGGGGTTGTTTGAACTTAGGTATAACTCTACTAAAAAAGATTTTGGAGTAAAAAGGAAACCACTAGATAGTACAATTGGAAATGTTTATGCAGTAACCAAAACTAAAGAAAATGTTTATTGGATTGGTTCTTATGGAGGCTTATTTAGGGTAGATTATTCTAATAATAAAATTAATATAGAGAGAACCGTTCGTTTGAATAGTGTTGACTGTATTTTGTATGATAAAAAAAATAATGCCATTGTTGCTAACGCGATAAATAAGGGTTTCTTTCAAGTGTTATTGGATGATGATCATAAAATAGTTAGTGTAAAAAGCATTAATAAATCCAAAAAATTAGGTAGTAATTCTGTTCAGATGGTTTATGTAACCAAAAATAATCTATGGGCTGCAACAGCATTAGGGTTAAGTAAATTACAATTTAATATTGATAAAGGAGAATACTTAGTTAGCAAAAATTATACAACACATGATGGATTATCTAACAATTATATATCTAGTATCGTCGCTCAAAGTGATAGTGTTCTTTGGGTTGGAACACATAATGGATTAAATAAATTTAATCACTACAAAGAAGATTTCACTAATTATTATAAAGGATTTGGTTATTTTTCTAATCGATTTTCAGACAAAATAGCGTTTTATTCAAAAGAGAATAAAATGTTTTTTGGAGTAAACAAAGCTATTGTTTCTTTTGATCCTCAGAAGTTTTTCCCAAGTAAAAACAAGTATACGGTTTTTATTGAAGATATAGAAGTGAATGGAAATAGTGGTAACAAAATTAATAACCTAACCAGTTTAACTCATTATCAAAATAACTTAACGTTTCAAATTTCAATCCCTAATTATATTTCTCCTAGTGCAATAAAATATAGATATAAAATTGCTAATAATGAAAGTGATTGGAACATAAAATTTGGTAAAGATCGCACATTTACATTAAATAATTTACCAGAAGGGAACCATAAAATAAAGCTGCAATGCACTAATGAAGATGGTAAATGGAATTCTGATATTCAAACCATAAGCTTTACAATAAATCCACCATTTTGGTTAACTTGGTGGTTTATTGCAATATGGCTATGCTTAGGTATAGGGGTGTTGGTTTTAATAACTAGGTTTTCTATTATTAAGCAAACCCGAAAAAAAGCATTAAACCTTCAATTAGATTTAGAAAAGAAATTAAGAGAAACAGATTTAGAAAAAATAAAGTTCTTTACAAATATTTCTCACGATTTAAAAACACCATTAACGATGGTGAAAGAACCTTTAGAAAAGGTATTACAAAAATCATTGCCAGATGAAGAGAAAAAGTTTTTATTAGAAACAGCATCAAATAATGCGAATAGATTAGTTAAACTTATAAATCAAGTTCTTAATTTTAGTACAATTCATACAGGAGAATTAACTTTAAATATCCAAAAAATTGAATTCATTGGTTTTATAAAATCTTTATTTGAGAATTTTAAATTTAAAGGGAAGGAAAAAAATATTGATTTAATTTTTGATTCGGAAAACTCAAGTTTACCTTTATATATAGATAAAGAGAAAATTGAACGTGTATTTTTTAATATTTTATCCAATGCTTTTAAAAACACACCTAGCGGTGGTAAAATTATTTTAAAAGTAAGGTATGATGAAGAAAATCAATCAGTAGAAATAAGTATAGAGGATACAGGGAAAGGAATAAATAAGGATAAATTAAAAGAGATTTTTTCTAGATTTTTTCAATCAAATTCAGGTACACAAGGTCAAGGTATTGGTTTATCTATAGTAAAAGAATATATAGAAGCGCATGAAGGTAAGGTCTCTATTGAGAGTGAATATAAGAAAGGGACAAAAGTAATGTTATCATTACCTAGTGAAGAAGAAAAAATTGAAACTTCTCTTGAGATTAATAAAGAGAAAATAGAATTTAAATACAGTGTTTTAATAGCTGAAGATGATGATGAATTAAGAAAGTATTTAACTTATGAATTAGGGACAAAGTATAAGCTTTTTGTAGCAAATAATGGGAAGCGGGCATTAGAGATTGTTTTAAATAAAATGCCAGATATTGTTCTTACAGATTTAATGATGCCAGAATTAAATGGTATAGAACTTTGCAAAAAAATTAAGGAAGATATTAGAACTTCTCATATTCCCACAATTATTATAACAGCTTCTGGAAAAAGTGAAATTGAAGTTCTAGATAACGGAGTTAACGATTATATAACCAAGCCATTTAAAACTGAAAGTTTATTATTGAAAATAAAGAATCAATTAACAACTATTAAGCAAACTAAAGATTGGTTTCAACGTGAATTAAGTTTAACACCACATAAAGAAGAAGTTCAATCTTTAGGAGCTATATTTTTGAAGAACTTGATGTGTGTTATTGAAGATCATTTTATTGAAAACAAATTAGACATATCTGTACTAACTTCTAAGATGAATATGTCTAAAAGTTCGCTTTATAAAAAGACATCCCAACTTACAGGAATGACAATAAATGAACTTATAACTTCCGTTAAGTTAACAAAAGCAGCAGAATCACTTTCTCAAAGTAATTATTCTTTTAATGAAATAACCTTTATGTTAGGTTATAATGATGTTAAGCACTTTAGAGAGTTGTTTAAGAAAAAGTATAAACTTACACCTACAGAATTCCGTAAGAAACACTTATAAATAAGGGTTTTACGCTATAGCCCCCTTATTTTTGGATTATTTTCCCTTGTTAATTTTTCTGTGAAGATTATCTTTGAACTCTATCAGTTATTTATAAAAATATATTTATGAAAGTAACATTGACGATTGCATCTGTTTTTACATTGGTTTTATTCGGGCTAATATTAATCCCAATAAAAAATGATTTAGTTCTTTATATTGGGAACTTCCACCCACTAATTCTTCATGTTCCAATTGGTGCTTTATTAGGTGTTTTTGTTTTGGAGGTTATTAATTTAATTAAACCAAAACTTCAATTAGAAAATGCAAGTAAAATATTACTTTGGTTTACTGTAATAAGTTTAATTCCAGCAGTTGTTTTTGGTTTCTTTTTAGCTTCTAGTGGTGGTTATAATGAAACTTCATTGTCTTTTCATAAATGGTTAGGTTGGGCAACAGCTTTATTAAGTGTTTGGCTATTAGTATTTCGTTTATGGGTGTATTTAAAATCTCAAAAATTTATACGTGTCTATCAAGTATTATTATTCGTTAATGTCATTTTGTTAACGTTTGCAGGGCATTATGGAGGTTCTCTAACTCATGGGGCTGGATATTTAACCAAAGATATGCCAGAAGGTATGAAAGATTTTTTTGGTGTTGAAAAATCGGAGTCAGAATCTATGTTGTCATCAATCAAAGATTTGGTTAAAGACAATAAAGAAAGTGAAGATGTTGAATTGGCTTTAACATTTGCAGATAGTATTTATCCTATAATGGACAATAACTGTTTTGAATGTCATAATGAAAATAAACAGAAAGGAGATTTAAGATTAGATACTGCAAGTTGGGAAATGATTAAACCCGAAGATGTGAAAAAATGGAAAACGGTTTTTGAAGAAATTAGTGAAGGTAATATGCCTCCTGAAGAAGAAGAACCTTTAACCGAAAATGATAAAAATAGTATTTTAAATTGGATTACAAATTCTTTAAATAAAGTATTGCCAGAAGTTAAGAAACAAATAGCCGATGTTGAAAAAGCTGAAGCAGAAGCTAAAACTAAACAAAAAAAGAAAGAGTTAGCAATACTAGCAAGTCAACCTAAGATAAAATTGAAAGGGGAAGCTTTACATTATGTTAAGAATATTAAGCCTATAATGGATAAGTATTGCTACGACTGTCATGGACCAGATAAACAAAAAGGGAGTGTGCGTTTAGATCGTTTAGATTGGGATATGGTTAAAGGACCAGATGCTGAAAGTTGGCATTCTGCCTTAGATATGATTAACTCTGGAGAAATGCCTCCAAAGAAGAAGCCTCAACTAACATCTAATGAACGCAATCAAGTTGTTAATTGGATTACAAATTCGTTAGAACATGCAGCTGATGCTAAAAATGATAATAGCAAAGAAGTAACAAGACGCTTAACTAAATCTCAATACACAAATAGTTTAAATGATATTTTAGGTTTACCTATTAATTTTGGAAGTGTTTTACCAGATGATGGAAAATCTAAAATGGGTTTCACTAATAATGGTGAAACGCTTCAAATATCATCGCTTCATATAGATTATTATCAAAAAATAGCACGTGAAGCTTTAGATAAAGCTATCGTCTTTGGTGATAAACCAGAATCTAAAAAGTATAAGGTCACTGTTGGATATGGTGTCGGTAAAGGTGACATCTCTGCAGAGTTTGGTGGTTTTCAATCTGTAGCTATCAAAAGCGATAATTTTAAAGTTGATATTCTTGATTCTAAAAATAACATTAAAACTAATGTTGATTCCATTAAATCTTTAATAGGTATTGGTATGCGTGGCTCTGCAAACGACAGGTTTTCTATTGTAGATAATGGTTTAATGTTGTATTCTGCATTACCTCATAAAGATGTACCTCCTCGTTCTTGGCAGGGGCCATCACCTAATATGAAAATGCTAGTTAAAAATAATTTTCCTCGTTCTGGTAGTTTTGTATTAAGAGTAGACGCAGCAAAAGGTTATGCTTTAGAATCTAAAGAGGGTATTATAAGTTTAAGAAATAATGAGCCAGCAAAACTAAGCTCAAAGAGTATCGTCTTAAAAGCTAAAGATGTAAAGTCTATTAAAAGATTACATCTAGTAGATGATAAATTTTTGCAACCAATTACAATAGATGCTTCTACAAATGCAAACTTAAAATTAGAAGTTCCAGAATCAGGGGTTTATCAAGTTGACTTTGTACATCCATATGTACCGCAGGAGAGTATGCCATCGTTTTCTTTAAAAATCGGTAATTTCAATAAGATTCAAGAACGATTAAAGTTAGATAAATCTCTAGAGAACGAAAAAGAGATTGTAACACCAATTACGCTAGCTTCATTTAAAAAGGGGAGTTATAAAATAACGTTTGGAGGTAAATTTTTTGTTGGCTTTAGCGAAGTTAGAATCACTAGGTTAGAAGACGATGATCCATTACTTAAAGAATTAGCAGAGGAAGTTGTTAAGAATCAAAAAAAGTACGGAAACATGACAGCATCTCTTAGAGCATTTATTGGTTCTAGAACAGATGATGGAATGGATTATAGAACTTTCGATGAAAGTAAGGAGGTAATAGGAGATATAAATGATTTTAAAACCTATGAATTTAAAGGTCAATTAGAGAATTTACCTTTACCCGTGTACGACCCTAATGAAAAAAATAAAAATTCTAACACCATGATTATTGGATTGTGGAATAATCATTTAGTTAAACAAAAAGGAGAGAATGGTCCACCACTTATAGTCCAGGCTATGGAGCTTGAAGCACCGTATTATCCTATTTGGCCACCTAAAAGCCATACAGATATATTTTTTGATTCACCTAACAAAAACGATAAAAACCTTTATACAGCGGAAGTTTTAAGTAAATTTATTGAGCGTGCCTTTAGACGTCCTTTATTAGATGGGGAATTAGAGCATTATATGAATTTTTGGAAGGCATCTGAAGATGATTTTGATAGGTATGAAGATGGCATTAAAGAAGTTTTAGTTGCTGTATTGTGTTCACCAAACTTCTTATACTTGTTGGAAGGTGAAAAGTCAAGTTCTAAAAAAACGGCAGATCAATTTTTATTAGCTTCAAAAATGTCTTATTTTTTATGGAATACACCTCCAGATGAAGAATTGGTAGGGTTAGCTAAACTAGGAAATTTAGAAAAGGAATTACCAAAACAGATAGTTAGGATGGCAAATAGTCCTAAAATAAAAAATATGATTGAGTCATTTGCCTATGATTGGTTGCGTGTAGATCGATTAAAAGGCATGAGTGCAAATAAAAACTTATACCCAGATTTCACACGTTTTGTAAAACAGGATATGGCAGAGGAGACTTATAACTTTATACATCATGTTTTAAAAGAAAACATGAGTGTCTTGAATTTTATAGATTCAGATTTTGCTATGCTAAATCAAAATTTAGCTGAATTTTATGGTGTTGATGGGGTTAAAGGAAATCAATTTAGAGCAGTAGTAATTCCGCGATATGAAAACCGTGGAGGTTTATTATCACAAGGAGCATTTTTAACAGGCCATTCAGATGGTGTTCAAGCACACCCTATTAAACGTGCGGTTTGGTTGAAAGAAAAAATATTAGGTGATCCCCCGCCACCGCCACCGCCAAATGTTCCTGAATTAGATCCAGAAACACCTGGTTTTGAATCATTAACTTTGAAAGAGCAATTAGAATTACACCGTAATAAAGCATCTTGTATAGATTGTCATTTAAAGATTGATCCTTATGGTGTAGCTTTTGAAAATTATGATGCCGTTGGCAGGTATCAAAAAATGACGAAAAATAAACCTATTGATTCTAAATCTAAATTACCAGATGGTACAGAGGTTGAAGGAATAGAAGGAATAAAAGAATATATATTAAATTTAAAAAGAGAAGATTTTACAAAATCTCTAGTTAAACATTTATATGCTTATGCATTAGGGAGAGACGTTAGCTTTTCTGATGATAAAGAATTAAATAGAATTGTAGAAAAAGTAAAAGCGAATAATTATAAGTTTCAAACACTCTTGGAAGAAATTGTTTTAAGCGATTCTTTTTCTAAAAGTGCAAACCAATAAATAACAAAGATTATGGCTAAGAAATCATGGAATTTAAATAGAAGAACCTTTATAAAAGGTCTAGGAGCGTCAGTTATGTTGCCGTATTTAGAGTGTATGGGAATGGGAAATCTTACTAGTTTTGGAGAGATTTCAACTGCACCCAAAAGACTTTGCTTTATGTACTTTCCTAATGGGGTTAGTATGCCTGGAGCAAATCATAAATTATATAAGGATTGGAACTGGTTTCCTCATGAACAAGGTGCTAATTATAAATTAACGAATTCATTATCTCCTTTAGAGCCATATAGAAATAACATGTCGATTCTAGGAGGGTTAAGTCACCCAAATAGTAGAAGTGTTTTGGGGCATATTGCTGGTGATACTTGGTTAACAGGAGGGGATTTAAGAGGAGATACTTATAATAATAGTATTTCTGTAGACCAGTTAGCTGCGCAACATTTAAGTAAGAATACTAGAATTCCGTCACTAACAATTTCAACAGATGGAGGTGTTGGTTATAAATCTAGAGCATCAACATTGTCTTTTGATAGTACAGGAAAAGCCGTGCCTTCAGAACATCGTCAACGTGAAATATTTGAACGTTATTTTTCTCCAACTGGAGGAGCTTCTTCTGCTGAAAGGCGTAAAACTTTACAGCAGGGTAAAAAGATTGTTGATTTAGTTTTAGAAGATAGTAAGCGTATTAAAAATCGTTTAGGATATAATGATAAGTCTAAGTTAGATGAATATATGACTTCTTTAAATAGGGTCGAAGAACAAGTAATGCGTAACGAGAAATGGTTGGATATTCCTATGAAAGATTTTGATGCCACACATATTAATCTTAATGTTGATGTCACTATTGATCCTGAAGCTTATTTAAAATCTACAATGGATTTAATGATATTAGGTTTTCAAACAGATTTAACTCGAGTTATGACCTATATGATGGCACGTGAGGACGGGATGGGCTTTGGTGATGCATTTCCTAAATTGGCCTTAAATATGGGAGGACATCACAGTCTAACTCACGATAAGAAAACAGGATATCAAGAGCGTTTGGGTAAATATGATCAATGGTTATCTAAGCAATTTGCATATTTCTTAGATAAAATGGAGAACACACATGATGAGTATGGATCTTTGTTAGATAATACCTTAATTTTATATGGAAGTGCATGTAGTTCTACGCATAATGCTAATAACTGCCCATTAGTATTAGCTGGAGGTTCTAATATGGGAGTGAAGCATGGTACGTATGAAGTATTCGATCCTAAAAAAACACATTTATCAAATCTATTTGTAAGTATGCTAAATACAGTTGGTATTAATGCTGAGAGTTTTGCAGATAGCACAGGACCATTGCCTTCTATGATGTAATGAAAATTTAAAAAACGTAATATTTCAAATTGAACTTAATATATTTAGCTAAAACAATTAAGCACTAAACTAACATAAATGAGTAACGAACAAAGTATACCTATTGTAAGTAAGAAATTATTATTCCCCTTTATAATTATAACATCCTTATTTGCTTTATGGGGTATTGCCAATGATTTAACCAACCCAATGGTGTCGGCATTTAAGAAAGTAATGCCAGAATTATCTAATTTGCAAGCATCTTTAGTACAATCGGCATTTTATTTTGGATATTTTTTTATGGCTTTACCTGCAGCGTTATTTATTAGAAAGTACAGTTATAAATCTGGAATTATTTTAGGATTGATATTTTATGCTATTGGAGCATTTATGTTTTATCCAGCAGCTGCTTATGAAGATTTTAATTTCTTTTTAATATCTCTATGGGTAATAACCTGCGGGCTATCTTTTTTAGAAACTACAGCAAATCCTTTAATTTTAGCTTTAGGAGATAAAAGAACAGCAACTCAACGTTTAAATTTAGCTCAAGCTTTTAACCCTGTTGGATCATTAACAGGAATGGTAATTGCACAAGTTTTTGTTTTAAGTGCATTGCAATCTGATGATTATACAACCGAAGCTTATGCTGCATTAGGCTCTCAGGAACTAGAAGCAGTGAGAGAAAATGATTTAGGAGTTATTAGTTTCCCATATATCGCCTTAGGCGTTTTAGTTTTAGTAATTATGGCAATTATTCTTTTTACTAAAATACCTAAAACAGCGCAAGATGATAAAATGAGTTTGTCAGATTCTTTTAAAAAATTATTTGAAAATAAAAACTATTTAGGAGGTGTTGTTGCTCAAGCTGCTTGTGTAGGTTCTCAAATTATGTGTTGGACATTTATTTTTCAGTATGTTGATAATTTAAATACAACAGATGGATTAAATATAACAGCGACACATTATAATATTGCTGCGATGATTTTATTTTTGTTTGGTAGATGGATTGGTACTGGTTTAATGCGAAAAATGAACCCGTCTAAAGTTTTAGCAATTTTTGGGTTTTCTGGTACTGTATGTGCAATTGGAGCCGTTTTATTACCAGGAATGGCAGGATTAATTTCTTTAGTAGCAATATCAATCTTTATGTCGATCATGTTTCCAACTATTTATGGTATAGCACTTAAAGATATGGGTGACGAAGCAAAAATTGGCTCTGCAGGATTAGTAATGGCTATTGTTGGTGGTGCATTTATGCCACCCATTCAGGCTTCTATTTTAGATATGGGTGGTGATGGTTTTAGTGATGTTACTTTTTTAGGATATATTCCTGAAGTTAACTTCTCGTTCATTTTACCAATGATTTGCTTAACTGTTGTTGGATTTTATGGTTATAAAACAATTCAAAAAACTAAGATAGTATAATTTATAAATGTCTGTTTCTAAATATTTTCTATTGTTTCTTGTTGGATTTACTTTTTCTTTAGGATATAGCCAATCCAAATTAGAAGAAGAAACTAATAATTTACGTGATATTCTAAAGGTGTTTTTTGTTCCGGTGGAAACGAATACTGCATTTTTAAAAAATGAAAAGAGTAAAATTAATTTAGGGCGCCACCTTTTTTATGAAGAAAGATTATCTGTCAATTCAAAAATTGCATGTTACAGTTGTCACGATTTAAATAATTGCGGAACAAACGGAAGTTATTATTTAAAGCAAAAAGCAGAAGGAGATTTTTTTAGAGATGTGCCTACATTATATAACGTTGCCACGCTTCCTGTGTTTAACGCAGATGGTGGTATAAGATCATTGAAAGAAAAATTATACGATTCATTTTTTAATAGATACGAAATGAATTTAGAAGACGAGAATTTATTGGTTAAGCAGTTGCAATCCGTAAAAAAATACAGTAAATTATTTGAAAGTGCTTTTCCTAATGAAGATGAAGCTATATCATTTAATAATGTTATTGAAGCGTTAGAATTTTTTATTAAAGGGCTTAGTACTCCAGCTCCAATTGATCGTTTTATAAAAGGTGATAATACAGCTTTATCTAAGGAGCAAATTGAGGGAGGACATGTTTTTAATGACAAAAATTGTTATTCATGCCATACGGGTTCAAATGTTGGCGGACAAATGATTCAGAAATTAGGAATAGAAAGAGAATGGCCTAATCAAAAGGATTTAGGTTATTACCGTGTTAAGAGACTTTCTGAGTATAAAATGTTCTTTAGAGTTGCACCTTTAAGGAATGTTGAGAAAACTGCCCCATATTTTCATGATGGATTATCAAGTAGGTTATGGCAAGCGGTTAAGTTAATGGGCAAACATGAAAGAGGTTTGGATATAACTACTACAGAAGCTTTAAAAATAAGTGAATTTTTAAAAACGTTAACAGGAGAAATTCCTCTTGAATATATAAAGAAACCAAATAAACTATTAAACTAAAAAAATGAAATCAATATTCAAATCACTGTTGTATTATTTATCGCTTGTTTCAGTTTTAATATCATGTAATACTCCAAAAAAAAGTGGAGTAATAGTTGCTGGTAGTGAGAATCAATGGCCAATGTCTGGAGGTCCAGATGGAAGTTGGAAAGTGGAAACAAGTAATTCTGTACCAACGAAATGGTCTGTACGAACAGGTGAAAACATAAAATGGAAAAAAACATTACCTGAAGGTGGTCAAAGTGGTATTGCTGTTTGGAAAGATAAGTTGTTTTTAACTATCAATCCGCCAAACAATGATTCAAAACATACTGTTATCGTTGCTAAATATAATGAAGCTAGATACACATATGATCGCTTGTTTGATGAAGAGTTAGAATTGTTAAAAAAACGTAGAGATACTAAATTTAAGTCGATCAAAAATGCTTTAATTCTTCCTCAAAAAGAATGGGAGACAATATTAGATAAAAACAAACCTTACCAAGAAGCATCAATTTTAGAAAGACCTTCTATAGCCAAAAAGATGATGCGCAAAGATAAAAAAGGGAAAGCTTACGCTGAAGCCTTAAAATCTTATAATAGTTATATTCATAAACAAAGTAAGGCTTTGCAGGATGCTTATATAAAGTTTTTAAATTTGGAAAAAGCAAAACGAGGTGGAGCTTCCAGCAAAGATATTATTTTGATGTGTTTAAATGCCAACTCAGGTGATGTTTTGTGGGATAAAGTAATAAAAGGTACAGTAGAGAGTCAGTACAATTATGGGTTTAGTGATGCAACTACGCCATGTCCTATTACAGATGGTAAGCTTGTTTGGGCAATAAATGCAAGTGGAGGAATGGCTTGTTTTTCGTTGACAGGAGAATTGGTTTGGGAGCGAACATGGCAACCGTCAATGGGTGGAAAACCATTTAATAAACAATTTGATTCTGTACTTTATGATGATTTAATTTTAAACACAGAGCCACCTGCAGAAGGTGATATTACAAGAAATGCTTCATGGAATTATTTACATGCCTTTAATAAAAACACAGGAGAGCGAGTATGGGTAACTAAAGAAGCTTTAACACATTATAACACACCTGTTTTAGGAGAAACTAAAATAGGAAAACCTGCGATTTTAATTGGTCGTGGTGGTCCGCATGGTGTTCCCGAAAGACCTGTTGGTTTAAGTTTAATTAGTTTATCTGATAATAATGAAGGGCAGGCATTATGGAATTGGGAGCCAAAAGATGCAAATGAGCTTTCTGGTTGGGGAGCTTTAAGTACACAACATTGGGATTCAGAAAAGGCATCATGGTTTTATAAGGGAGATGAACATGTTACTGTAAATACATCTACTGGAGAAGTGATTTCTAAAAAACAGTTAAATATAGTAAATCAACATAAATATGACACTAAGACAAGTAGTTACATATTTAATGAAAATCTAGCTTTAAATCATCTAACAAATCAACGTCATTGTAATATTTCGATAGGAAATAATGTATTTTATATGGTACGTCACAAACCATTTATAGCAAAGCATAATGTTGTAACAGGGCTAAATGAGCATGTTGAAGTTCCTCAAGAGATCAATGAAGATGGTAGTTTTGTATGGAATACGTCTCAAGAAAATGATGGATTGAATTCTAAAGGTCAATTACACGCTTTAGATGTAAGAACTAGAGGGGATGGTTTTCAAAAGTGTTTTTTAGGTTCGCCAACAGCAATTAATAACTATATATACTTTACAAATGCTTTAGGAATCGTTTATGTAATGGATGCTAATGCAGAACGATTTGATGAATCTGCTATAGTTGCTATAAATGACCTAGGAGAGCGAGGAAAAACGTGGTCTGTAAACTCATTAACTTATGCTAATGGGCATATCTATCATAGAACTATGAAAGAAATTATATGTATAGGTGAAAATTAATTAAAACCTGTAGATAATTGTATTATAAATATTTGGTACTAATGAGTACATTATTCTAACTATGAAAGACACCTTTTTAGGGTGTTTTTCATTTCTTTGCGATCAATAACATAAGAATATAAATGGTAAAAAGAATTTCAATATTATTAATTGTTTTAGTAACGGCATTAAAAGTTTCAGCTCAAAATAAACCGAACATCGTTTTGTTATTTGTAGATGATTATGGTTGGGCAGATATTGGTTATAGAAACAAAACGTTTAATACTCCTAATTTAGATCAACTTAAAAAAGAAAGTTTAGATTTTGAACGTGCTTATATTCCAACGCCAACGTGTAGCCCTAGTCGATTATCATTGCTAACAGGTAAAGAAGCTGTACGTTTACAAATGGTTCGTCATATACGTTTAGACCCAGATAAACCAGAAGCTAAATTTGGTTTATGGCCTACAGATCCAGTTCAAATGCCTTCTCTTAATTATTTGCCCTTAAATGAAGTAACTTATGCCGAAAAGTTAAAAAAAGAAGGATATTATAATATGTTTATTGGTAAATGGCACCTTGGTCATACGGGACGTTATCCTACCGATCAAGGATTTGATGCTGATTTTGGTGCAACTGATGCAGGACATCCTAAAAGTTATTATTATCCATTTTTCAAAAAGCAAGATGACCCAAAAGGTTTTTTGAATAACTATAAAAAAGGCGATTATTTAACAGATGTTTTAACTGATGGAGCTGTAGATTTTATTAGGGATTACGATAAGAACCAGCCTTTCATGTTATCGTTTTGGTATTATTCTGTACATAGTCCTTCTATAGGAAGAAAAGATTTATTAAAAAAATATCAAGACACTGGTTTAACTGGTGTATATGCACATCATGCAGCTATGGTAGAGGCTATGGATGAATCTGTAGGACGAATAAGAGCGGCTTTAAAAGCTAAAGGGATTGACGATAATACGGTATTTATTGTTTTATCTGATCAAGGTGGAGCTTATACTAATGCACCCTTACGAGGAGGCAAAAAAGGTGGAGATGCTTTAGCTGAAGGAGGAGCAAGAGTACCATTTATGATTTATTATCCTGGTGTTACAAAAGCAAATACAGTTTGCCACACACCAGTACAATCTATTGACGTTTTTCCAACTTTGGTAGAAATTGCTTCTGGTAAAAGTTGTAAAAGTAAAGATGTTCAAGGTGTAAGTTTAATGCCAATTTTAAAAGGAAAAGATATTAAAAAAAGAAATTTGTTCGGTTTCAGAAGTTATGAAGATCAATATAGCTCTATAATCTCTGGTGACTGGAAGATGATTAAGTACCACTCAGGGAAATTTCAATTATATAATGTAGTAGAGGATAAAAGCGAAACGAATGATCTTATTGGAACAGGCTTAAAAATAGAAACCAAACTTAAAAAAGATATTCTTAAATGGGAAAAAAAGGCGGTTCCTGCATTTGGTCCACATCAATTAAATGAATAAATTAAGTATTATAAGGAGCAAAGCATTTTTACTTCTGTTTGTTTTAGCCCTAACATTCTCTTGTGAAGAAAAAGAACAAAAAGAGTACACTCTAAAAAAGGAGACGGTGAAAAAAGTATTGGATAAACCCAATATAATTTTTCTTTTGGCAGATGATTTAGGTTATGGAGAACTTGGTTCTTATGGTCAGGAGATTATAAAAACTCCTTTTTTAGATGATGTAGCTTCTAAAGGTTTACGTTTTACAGATTTTTATGCAGGAACGTCAGTATGTTCACCATCTAGAGCAGTTTTAATGACTGGAAAACACACAGGACATCTTAGTATAAGGGGGAATAAAGGTAAATTATCTGATAAAAGGTGGGGTAGAGTTGCTCTTAAAAAATCTGAGACTACTATTGGAGAAATGCTTCAAGGTGCAGGTTATCAGACAGCTATGATTGGTAAGTGGCATTTGGGGATGCCCGAAGATATGTCTACTTGGGCAAAAGGACGTGGTTTTGATTATGCTATACAGGAACAATGGGGGGAATCGAAAAAAGGAAACGTTATTGATGAACGTGTGCATTGGGTAAATAATAACGAAGATTCTATTTTCTACAATTACAATAACTATAAATGCTTAGATGAGTTTAGAACTAATTTTGCTTTAGATTATTTAGATGAGAAATCTGATGATAAACCATATTTTTTATACATGTCTTATAGAATACCTCATGCCCATGAATTCTTTTTAAGTAAGAATGATTTATATGGAGATAAAATAGAAGAATGGCCAGAGATAGAAAGGCGTCATGCGGCGCGTATAACCATGCTAGATGAACAAATAAAACGCTTGTTCGATAAATTAGAAAAAAGAGGTGAATTAGAAAATACGCTTATTTTAATTTCTAGCGATAATGGACCAACTAACGAGAATCATCACAGTTATAAATTCTTCAATAGTTCAGGGAGTTTAAAAGGTTATAAGCGAGATGTTTATGAAGGAGGAGTAAGAGTACCATTAATTGCATATTGGAAAGGGAAAATAAAAGAAGGTCAAACTACAGATCATCCTTCTACATTTTACGATATTATGCCAACACTTGCAGAAGTTGCAGACACTAAAGTGACAAATCAAATAGATGGTATTTCAATATTACCTGAGCTATTAGGTAAACCTCAAAAGAAACATGACTTTTTATATTGGGAAATACAAGAAGGCGCTTCTGTTAAAGGGTTTCGTCAAGCTACAAGAATTGGTAAATGGAAAGCTGTTAGATATGGCAATAATTATCATACAGAATTATATAATTTAGAAGCAGATTTGTATGAGAAGAATGATATATCTGGAAATCATCAAGACATCGTTGAACAAGCAAATACTATTTTCAAAACAGAAAGTGTAAAAGATTTGCATTTCCCATATTCAGGAGGTGTTTTTAAAAATAAATAACTAGTCAATAATATAATATGCAAGTATATAAAAAGTTAGTGTCTATCGCTTCAATAGTCTTATTAGCATCTTCTTGTAAAGATAAAAAGATGTCTGAAATAGCAGCGACGACAACCGTAAAGGATTCTAAAAGACCAAATATTATTTGGTTAATGGCAGAAGATATGAGTACAGATTTGGAATGTTACGGTATGCCAAATGTAAAAACTCCAAATTTAAATAAAATGGCTGTAGAGGGTATTCGCTTTAATAATGCCTTTGTAACCAATCCTATATGTTCGCCAAGTCGTTCTGCGATGATGATTGGTACACATCAAGTAAAAACAAACACGCACAATCATAGAAGTAATAGAGATGTTCTTTTAGATTCCCAGTTTACTCCTTTTACCAAATTACTTAGAGATGTTGGATATACTACAATTTTGGGGCATGAAAAAGTGTATACTTATGGACAAAAAATTGATGTTAACTTTAAGCATGAACCAGTTGGATCATGGGATGGTAAAGAAAAATTGGGGCTATTTGATAAGAAAAATACATTTACAAAAGCAGATGAACCTTTCTTTGCTCAAATTCAATTAAAGGTTACCCATAGAGGGCCTTGGTGGACAGAAATTAGAGAGAAATCTAAGCATCCTGTGAATCCTGAAACAGTAACATTACCTCCTTATATGGCAGATCATCCTGCCATTCGTTTAGACTGGGCTAAGTATTTAGACCAAGTTGAGTATATGGATGATGAAGTTGGAATGATTTTTAAAGAGCTTGAAGAAAAAGGGATGGTAGATAATACGATTGTTATCTTTATTGGAGATAATGGACGTTGTAATATACGCGGAAAAGGATATTTACAGGATCCAGGTTTAAGAATCCCTTTCATTATATATTATCCTAAAGAATTAAAAGGAGGTCAAGTCTTAGATAAAGTCGTGTCGGCAACAGATATAACTGCGACAATTGTTGATTTTGCAGGAGCTAAAGTGCCAAATTATATGACAGGACAGCCAATTTTTGATAAAAAATTTAATAGAGAGTTTGTTTACGGAGCAAGAGACTTATGGGATGAAATAGAAGAAGACTCTAGATCTGTAACCTCAAATGAGTGGGCTTATATTAGAAATGACAAACCAGAAATTCCTTATGATGCTCACCAAGCTTACTTAGAATTTTTTAGACCAGCTGTTCATGTGATGAGAACATTGTATAAAGAAGGAAGGTTAAATGATAATCAAAAACCATTTTTCGAGTCAACAAAGCCAAAAGAGGAATTATATAATATGAAGAATGACCCTCATCAATTAAATAATTTGGCATCAAATTCAGAGTATAATGCGGTTTTAGATAAGCTTAGAAAGGCTACAAAACGTTTTGATAAAGAAATGACACCAGTAAGTAATATATACAAACCTACTATAATGAAAGGGCCAGCAATTGTAAAATGGCTTAAAAAAGAATTGCCAGAAGATTACAAAAGAATGCAAGCAGGTGAAGAAATTGGGTATAAAAGAATAACAAAAGCTTATAAAGAAGCCCATAAAAACAAATAATAGCGTCATGAAATTATTTGGGGAAAATATATTGAAACAATCTATGCAGTTTTTTATTACTTTATTTCTAGTTGTAGGTTTACAATCTTGTAAAGATGAAAAACAAGGCATAAAGATTAATATAAATTCGAATTGGAAGTTTAAACTTTTAGAGGGTTCTAAAGTTTTAGACGATAGTTTTAGTGATATTAATTTTGATGATTCTAGTTGGGAATCAGTTAATTTACCACACACAGCACATATTGAACCTTTGGTTGTTAATAATCAATGGCAAGGTACTTGTTGGTATAGGAAATCATTTTTGGTTCCTAAAGTTACAGATAATAAACGTGTGTGGATTGAGTTAGAAGCAGCTATGAATGATTCAAAGTTATGGATAAACGGATCACTTATAAAAGTGCATCAAGGTGGATATTTACCTATAGTAATAGATATTACTAGCTATGTGAAAAGAGGGGAGGAGAATGTGTTGTCTGTACGTTTAAATAACACAGATAATGCTATAACAGGACCCAAACCTTTAAAACGCTTAGATTTTAATATGTTTGGCGGGTTGTATAGAAACGCCTGGTTAATTATTAAAGATAATGTTCATATTTCACACCCTATTATGGCAGGTAAAGTTGCTGGAGGTGGTGTTTTTGTAACTTATCCTAAGGTTTCAAAAAAACAATCTATAATAAATATAAAAACCCATGTTGTTAATGAGGAAACAAAGGATAAGGAAATTCAATTAGTGAATAGTATTTTTCATAATGGACTATTAGTAACTAAAAATACTACAGATGCTACAATGATTAAGGCAGGTAAAGATCATGAGTTTACTGTTGATATTTCTATGGATAATGCTAAATTATGGTCACCTAAAAAACCTAATCTTTATGTTTTAGAAACCGAAGTTTTATTGGATGGTAAAATGATTGATAAGAATACTAATAAAATTGGCATCAGAGATTTCATTTTTAAAAATAATAAACTTTTTATTAATGGAGAAGAAACCTTTTTAAGAGGTGTAAATCGTCATCAAGAATATCCATTTATTGGTTATGCTTTGTCTGATAACGCACAATATAGAGATGCTAAAAAAATTAAAGATGGAGGTTTTAATTATATAAGATTATCTCATTACCCACATTCTCCAGCATTTATGGATGCTTGTGATGAATTAGGATTGGTTGTAATTGATGCTATTTTAGGTTGGCAGTATTATTTAGATAACGATTTATTTAGAGAATACTGTTATCGTTCTGCTACCGAGTTAATTAGAAGAGACAGAAATAGGCCAGCAGTTTTAGCATGGGAAGTGTCACTAAACGAAACGAAAATGCCTATTCCGTTTATGGAAAAACTGAATAGTATTGTACATACAGAATACCCTGGAGAATCTGTTTATTCTTGCGGTTGGATGGATAATGTTTATGATATTTATTTACAAGCGCGCCAACACCGCATTATGCACCCTCATGAGTTAAAAGACAAACCATATTCGGTGTCAGAGTATGGTGATTGGGAGTATTACTCAAAAAATGCCGGACTAAATCAAGATAAATTACCTAATGATTTAAGAGACGAATATAGTAGTCGTCAAGCCAGAAAATATGGTGAAGAAAGAATGCTTAGGCAAGCGTTTAACGTTCAAGAATCTCATAATGATAACCTAAGTACTAGAGCATATTCTGATAGTTATTGGGTAATGTATGATTATAATAGAGGATATCATGATGAAATAGAAGAGTCTGGTTTAATGGATATTTTCAGATTACCAAAATTTGGGTATTACTTTTACCAAAGTCAAATAGATCCAAAAGAAGAAATTGTAGTTAATATTGCTAGTTATTGGAATGTAAAATCACCATTAGATATTCATGTTTTTAGTAACTGTGATGAGGTGAAGTTTTATTTAAATGATAAGTTAATAGCAACACAAAAGCCAGATAAAAATGAAATATCTGATAATTTAAAGCATCCTCCATTTACATTTAAAGTGCCAAATTTTGAAACTGGAGAAATAAAAGCTGTTGGGTTTATTAATGGTAAAGAAGTAGGAGAATATATTGTTAGAACGCCAAAAGAAGTTAACAAATTAAAAATTTGGTTAGATGAAAGTGGTAAAAAAGCAACGGCAGGTGTTAATGATGCCATGTTTTTACATATAGCAGGAATTGATAGTGAAGGTAATATCAATCCAAATTTTTCTGAAGATATTAATTTAACAATTCAAGGAGATGTTGAAATTATGAATGTTGAGAAGATAAAAGCAGAAGCGGGTATTGCTACAGCATTAATAAAAATAGGTGCTAAAAAAGAAATAATATCTATAACTGCAAAAACAATAGATAATATTGAGGGAGAATATAGTTTTAATATTAAATAAAGAATAAATAGATAAATTCTATTTAAAAGGTGATTTTAAGGTTTGTATAAACTTTTAAATCACTTTTTTTATAACACGTAATTTATGAGTGTGTACTTTTCTATCAACATTATATATGCCTGAATGATCTAATCGATCTATTCTAACATTTCCATGGGCATGTATAATGTAGTTGTCTTTCATTATGAGTCCAACATGAATAATATCACCTTCACTATTGTCAAAAAAAGCTAAATCTCCAGGTTCACTTTCTTCAATAAAGCTTAGAGCTTCACCTTGGCTAGCTTGTTGAGAGGCATCACGAAGTAATTTAAAACCATTAAGTTTATATACCATTTGAGTAAAGCCAGAACAATCAATTCCAAAAGGTGTTTTACCTCCCCATAAGTATGGACTATTAAGATATAGAAAAGCAGTTTTAATTAAGTTCTCTTTATAACCTTTACCATCAAATGAAGTACCGTCAAATTTATGTTTAAAAAAAGATAAACCATTTAATGAAGACCCTAAAACTATAGAGTGTAATTGATCGTTTTCATCTTGAATGAATTCAACCAAATCATGAGATACTTTTGGAGTTGACTTTTCTAAAAACTTATAATGCTCTTCAGAAAATTCTAAATATTGTTTATTATCAATCCAGCCTTCATAATTATCGAAAGCCAATCGAATTTTACTCCAAGATTTACGTTGTTCTAAAACCTTAAAATAATCTCCATATAAAACTTGAGATACAAGTTCACTTTTGTCAGAAGGTTCAAACCTTAAAGGAACAATGCTTAAATTACAAATTCCGTATTGCATTCGAATAGATTAATTGCGTTCTATAATAATAGCTGAAGCACCACCACCTCCATTACAAATAGCGGCTGCCCCAATTTTGGCATCGTTTTGTTCTAGTACGTTTAGTAATGTTATAAGTATTCTAACCCCA
Source organism: uncultured Algibacter sp. (assembly GCA_938003745.1). Taxonomy (GTDB): domain Bacteria; phylum Bacteroidota; class Bacteroidia; order Flavobacteriales; family Flavobacteriaceae; genus Postechiella. Next base: position 3,424 of record CALKXS010000124.1, on the reverse strand, counting down.
GAACAACCCAATGGATGCCCTAGAGAAACAGCACCTCCGTTAACATTAACGTTAGAGTCATTAAGACCTAGTATTTTCATATTTACAAGTCCAACAACAGAAAACGCTTCATTAAACTCGAAAAATTCAATGTCGTTAATTAACATTCCCGCTTTGTCTAAAGCTTTTGGCAATGCTTTTGCAGGAGCCGTAGTAAACCATTCTGGTTCGTGAGCCGCATCTGCATAACTTTTTATAGTTGCTAGAATTTTAAGTCCTAGTTCATTAGCTTTCTCTTTGCTCATTAAAATCATGGCGCCAGCTCCATCATTAATTGTTGAAGCATTTGCAGCGGTAACAGTACCTCCTTTTGTAAAAGCTGAACGTAAAACAGGAATTTTTTCCATTTTCACATTTGTAAACTCTTCATCTTTATTTACAATAAGTACATCTCCACGACGTTGAGGGACTTCAACAGCTACAACTTCATTATCAAACTTACCTTCTTCCCAAGCTTTAGCAGAACGCTTGTATGATTGAATAGCAAATGCATCTTGATTTTCTCTTGAAAATTCATATTTCGTAGCGCAGGCATCAGCACAAACCCCCATGGCATTTTCATCGTAAGCATCAACTAAACCATCTTTTTGCATACCATCTATTAGGGTAGTTTCTCCAAATTTGGTTCCAGTTCTTGCATGCATATAATGTGGAATTAAACTCATGTTTTCCATACCTCCTGCAACAACAATATTAGTATCACCAAGAGCAATAGCTTGTGCAGCTTGCATAACAGCCTTCATTCCAGAAGCGCAAACTTTATTTATAGTAGTACAGGGAACATTATTTGGAATACCAGAATAAATAGCAGCTTGTCTTGCCGGAGCTTGACCCGTACCTGCTTGAACAACATTCCCCATAATAACTTCTTCTACTAATTCTGGTTTAAGATTTATTTTGTCTAAAGCTCCCTTTATTGCTATGGCTCCAAGTCTTGGTGCCGGAATTGTAGATAAAGCGCCTAAAAAACTACCAATAGGTGTTCTTGCTGCGGATACTATTACTACTTCTTTATTCATTTTAGGGGTATTAAATTCAGTCTTAGCGAAAATAATGATTTTTTAGTAGATATTAGGCGTGTACAGTATTATAAAAAAGACGTATGACGCCTATAAATTTATTACATTTGAAAATAATATTTAGACAAAATGAAGGACTTTTTAAATATATTATATAGAAACCATTCCCTAATTTATAAGGTCTTACTATTTATTTTTACCACTTTTTTGATTGTTTATTTATTTCCAAAAAAAGGACGATTTAGATATAATTTTGAGAAAGGAAAGCCTTGGCAGTCAGAGAATTTATATGCTCCATTTAATTTTGCAATAAAAAAAACGGAAGAAGAACTTATTAGAGAGAAAAAAAATATTGTAAAGCAATCTGTTTTATATTTTAATATTGATGATGCTGTAAGTAGAAAGGTTAATGCACTTTATGATAAGCAGTTTAGTGATGTATTTTCGGATTCTATTTCCAAACCAGATTTGGTAAGGCTTTTTACAGTTGGGAAAGGCATACTGTCTGATTTATATAAGTTTGGTATATTAACTGAAAACCAATATTTTAACAAAGGCAAATCTATAATAGTTTTAAATAATAGAGTGAAAAAGCAAACTGGTATTCTCTCTAATCTTATTAGTCAAGAAGAAGTTTCTCAATTTATTAATAAGTATTTATCAAAAGAAGTAGGTTTGTCTAACTATAAAACGGCATTTGTATCATTGTTTTTTGATATTATAGAACCAAATGTAATTTTTGATAAGAGTTTTACAGACAAAGCACTAGCAGAAGAACTTAAGAAAATGGTGTTCTCTAGAGGAAGTGTTGAAAAAGAAACTTTAATTATAGCAAAAGGAGAAATTATTGAAGGAGATAAATATCAAAAATTGAAATCATTACAATCAGAGTGTGAATCGCAGGTTTGGAATGAGTCTAATTATAATTGGATTTTGTTTGCTTATACCTTATTGGTAGCATTAGCACTATTAATGTTGCTTTTGTTTTTAAGAAAGTATAGAGTTGAAGTCTTTGAAAATAGTACTAAAGTTACTTTTATTTTCTTTAATGTTACTTTGATGGTATTAATAACAACTTTTGTTGTTAATTATAATTCCCAGTATATTTATGTTGTACCTATATGTGTACTCCCATTAATCTTTAAAGCATTCTTTGATACAAGGCTAGGTCTTTTTGCTCATGTCATTACTGTGCTGCTTTTAGGGTCTATTGTACCAAATAGTTATGAGTATATGTTTCTCCAAATTTTGGCAGGTATTGTTACTATTTTAACCGTGTCAGAGCTGTATAAACGTGTAAATTTGTTTATATCTGTAGGGCAAATAACTTTGGTTTATATTATTGGGTATTTTGCTTTTTTTGTTATTCATGAAGGCAGCATAGATACTTTAGATTGGAAAACGTTTTTATTGTTCATTTTATGTGGTTTAGCCACTTTGTTTGTTCAGCCTTTAATATATGTTTATGAAAAACTATTTGGATTAGTATCTGATGTATCACTCTTAGAATTATCAGATATGAATTCAAAGCTTCTTAAAAAGTTAGCAGACGTGTCTCCCGGTACATTTCATCATTCATTAAACGTTGCGAATTTAGCTGAAGCTTCTGCAAATGAAATAGGGGCCAACGCAATGTTAGTTAGAGTAGGAGCATTGTATCATGATATTGGTAAGATGATGAATCCAAACTATTTTATAGAAAATCAATCTACAGGTATTAATCCGCATGACGAACTATCATGTAAAGAGAGTGCGCAGATTATTATAGCTCATGTTATAAATGGAATTGAAATAGCGAGAAAAAATAATTTACCAGATAGAGTTATCGATTTTATTAGAACACATCACGGTACAAGTGTCGTTTATTATTTTTATATGAAAGAGAAAGCGGTAGATGAGGATGTAGATAAATCTGAGTTTGCATACCCAGGGCCAAAACCATTTAGTAAAGAAACCGCAATTTTGATGATGTGCGATAGTGTTGAAGCAGCATCAAAAAGTTTAAAGAATCCAACAACAACAAAAATTGATGTATTTGTAGAAAAGATAATAAATAAGCAGATAGATGAGGGACAATTTTTAAATGCCAACATAACTTTTAAAGAAATTGAGTCTATAAAAAAAGTGCTAAAACGCAAGCTAGCAAATATTTACCATTTGCGTATTGAATATCCTGAATAATTTTTTAAAAAAAGTAAATAAAATAGTTGTGTTATAACTATTCTTGTGTTAAATTTGCACCCGCAATTTATTGCTAAGTTCATTAACAAAAACGGAGAGGTGCCTGAGTGGCCGAAAGGAGCGGTTTGCTAAATCGTCGTAGGTGGAAACACTTACCCAGGGTTCGAATCCCTGTCTCTCCGCAA
>CALKXS010000123.1 GCA_938003745.1 uncultured Algibacter sp. | reverse complement strand
TGAGCAAAGTAAATTTTCATTTCTGTTTTATTCGTTATTTCTTTATGTCTAGCCATTTCAATTCCGTTATCATATGTCATAGATTTTTTGAGAATAGGGTGTAGTTTATTAAGAATTTTAGAGAACATTTTGGCAACTTCTTTGGAGTTTCTAGCTTTAAGTCTTAGGATTAAAGTGTACCTGGACTTAGGTTCTGCAATTGTCCCTATAGCAGATTTATGGTTTTTACCTATTATCAAATTACCTTCCCAATGACCAATCTCTTCTCTTAACTCAATATGATTTGGTCTGTTCTCAATACGGACTTGACTGACTATTTCACTTCCAGTTCCACGTCTTTTTTTAGAGGTTCTCCTTCGTGTTTTTTTTCGCATAAATAGCTTGCTTGATTAATTTTTTATTTAAACAAGCTTGAGGCTATGTATAAATGTATCTATAAATCGACTCATGAGATATTGACATAATTGGATCATTAGGAAAATCTAGTTTTAGCTTTCCTGCAATTTGTTCAGGAGTCCATTATGATAAAAGTCCTTCAAATACATAAAATCTAAGTTTTTTATAGGATGATATTTTGTCAAGGTTTCTTTTGTTTGTATAGTCATCTTTGGCACACCAATCAGCTATTTTAGCATCATATTTTCATTGTCCACCTACAAACCATTTATTGATTTCTCTAGAGATTGTAGAACGAGATCTGTTAAGTTTTTTTAGCGATGTAAGCTTTGAATTTATCTTCGTTTAAAAGTGTCTCAATTCTGATTCTTTCACCAAGAGAAATCCGTCTATGTTTTTTACTCATATTACAAATCTATTTAATTTTAGATTTGTTGCGTTAAGTTATTGAGTACAGCTTTACTTTTAAATTATTACAAATCCGAATATAATGTCTAATATTTTCATGGTTAAGAAACTCCAACCATTGCTCTGCTCTCCCACAAATTCTCTATCTGCTACTACTGATTCAATAACTTGTTTTCAAAAAAGGCAAATAAACCTATTGATTAAATCGATGTGCTCCTCATTATTGAAGTTTCCCCTTTTATCAAGCATAGTAAATAGCAATGGGAAAGCAACTGCTTTGTAAACAATGCCTAACATAAAAATATTGATATTGGCTCTATCAATACTCAGTATGAGTTTACTTTGCTTGGGAAATAGGTTGAAAACAAGACGAGCAATAAGGTTTGCACCTAAACTGTAATTAGCAATAAAGCGCCGTATGCGTCTTAAAGAGGATTCACAGCTAGATTAGGTATCAAAAGCATTAGCTAACTTTTCAAAAGTAACTGTTTGTACTTTGCATAGGGCGATTACAAAATGTGAAATCAGTTTTAATCGCGCTAAATTTATTTTTCCTTGTAAATGAGTATTAAGAACACGAGTTAATTCACTATTTTTAGTGATAATATTGGTTTTCTTCATTAGAGAAACAAGTCAGAATTACTCATCTAGTGTGCTGAAAATCAGTGCTTCATGTTACTGATTTAACACTTAATGTGTTGAAAATTAATAGGTTGTGTTTTTGTCATGTACTAAGAAATTATGGATATTTTTAAAGGTCAAAATCTTCTAGAGTTCTCTGATCGCTTCAAAATAGACACCGATTGTAAAGAATATTTAGTAGGCTTGAAGTCTGAAATACCATTTAAATGTTCAAGATGTCATCATACAACCTGTCAAACAGGTGCAGATTTCTCTAGGCAATGTAACATTTACAGACATACAGAATCTGCAATGGCAGATACTTTATGTCACAAGGTTAAATTTGGCGTTCGCAAAGCATTTTTCATTTGTTTTGAGATGGCTACAGGTTAAAATTGAATTAAGTTGATAATTTATATACCATATTAGGTATTTTATAATCTAAAGATAAGTATAATCTTATTTCTTTGTATATATTAATTGCATTTTTTGCAGCGCGTTTATCGTGATTCACATTATCAAAGGTCTGGTCGAGATAGAACTCGTCTTTTAATATACGGTTTACACGTTCAGCCATAGCATTTTCGTAACAATGGTTTTCTTTGGTCATACTAATACCTACAACAGTTAATGAGTGGATTAAAAAGTATAATCGTAAAGACTTAATGAACACCAGAGTAAAAGTGGAAACAAAAGACGAAATATTAAGAATTAAAACGCTTTAAAAAGAGATTCAGCAACTTAGAAAATTATTACTTAAAAAGCATCTTGATGCTATGGTTCTAGATTGTTACCTAGAAGTAGCTTCTGAAGATTTAAGCTACAAATCGATTACCGAACTAAAAAAAGGTTAAGCATAAAGCCTTAGTAAAATTTAAGAGATTTGCGTCTTTAAAAACTATAACTCATTGTTTTGGACTTAAACGTGATGCTTATTACAAGTATAAGCACAGAGCTGATAAGCGTTTAAGATTAGAACAACAAATTATAGAAATTGTAAGTCAAAGGCGTAAATCCCTTCCTAGAGAAGGCGTGCGTAAACTCGAAAATCCTTGAAAGATGATTTTGTAAAAGATAACTTAAAAGTTGGTGAAGATACTTTATTTAATGTCCTTAGAAAACATAATATGCTTACTCTTAGAAAGAAAATCAGTGCTAGAATTACTAACTCATATCATCGATTTTATAAGTATAGCAACCTCATAAAAGACTTGGAAGTTACTAGATCCAATCAAGTTTGGGTATCTGATATAACTTACATTAGAACTGTAAAAGGATTTTGTTATCTAGCCTTAATAACGGATATGCATTCTAGGAAGATAGTTGGCTATGACCTTAGTGATAGCTTCGAATTAAAAGGTTGTTTAAGAGCACTTAATAAGGCCATATACCAAGCTAAAGTTATTAAACAGCTTATACATCATTCTGATAGAGGCATGGAATATTGTAGTAATGTATACACGCTAAGCTGCATTCAATGTATTAACGCAACAATTGTTGCTAATTTTAATTTAAGTCTAAGCTACCATTTTTAGTTCATTTTCTATTATTTCTTTAGGAGTTTTATAGCGAATAATTTTTCGTGGTCTATTATTTAATTTATCTTGA
>CALKXS010000122.1 GCA_938003745.1 uncultured Algibacter sp. | reverse complement strand
TATTTTATCTCGTTCTGCCTTAAAGTGATTACGACAGGACTCCTCACCATCAAAATGGGCTGTAAAACTGAAAATATTCATCCTTATTTTTTATCTAAAATAAATCTTTTTTATAATTATGCCTAATTACGGATATTCAATTAATCTTTTATAGCTTTAAGGTTTTGCAATTATTAGATGAAATACATTTTCCCTTTTATATTACTATTTTATAGCTTAAACATTTTTAGTCAAAACGAAGCCAACAATTGGTACTTTAGTAATAGTATAGGTATTCAATTTAATTCAAACAGATCTACAACAAGTTTAAGTGGTGTAATTATTACGAAAAAAATATAAATTTATTAAATAACAGTTCTAAAAAAATTAATGCTGTTTTAAAAGATTGGGTATCTAAATCTATTTGAGTTATTACTTTTGATACTAAAAACGAGGATTCAGACACGTTTTATGCTTATGAAGTTTCAATATACGAATTGAAGATTCAAGAGGTTATTTAAAGCTATTAACATACGGTACAAAACTAGTTTTTGTAAATTCTGTGTCGGGCATGTATTCATATGATTTTAATGCTACTACAGATAAAGTAAGTAATCAAAAAGAAATCCTAACCCATAACTCTATTACTATATTTACGTCTGAAGTTGGTATATATCAATATGCTCTATATGATAAAACAATTTAAATATTTATAGAGACTATTAAGACAGTAATAAATTTGACAATGTATTTCCTAGTGCTTATAGCAATTAGAGTAAATAATATTAAAAATAGCTGTGGCTATGTTCCTAAAAAAAATGTTATGGGTTTTACAAAACTATTTCCCCCTAGCAATGAAGGAGTTAATGATACTTGGCAACTTCATAGTATAAACAACAATATACTTCAAGATAATTCTAAAATTCTTACTTTTGATAGATAATGAAAACTTATAAAGTAACTAACTCCAAATGGTGAAGGTTAGAATGGACTATTTAATGATTTAAAATCGCCTTCTGATGATTACTGGCTTACCTTAACATTATAAGGATGGACTTATTTTTAAAAATCATTTTACATTAAAAAGAGAATAAATGCATCTTATCTTGTATTCTTGCATCTCATCTAAATAATAATTATTTTCGAATAATAAAAATTTATTGTTTTACCCAAATAGAGCAAAGTGAAAAGAAGCCTACATATATACCTTATCTTAATTGTTACTTTTTGTTGTTCTAAAGCTATTTATGCGCAACAAATTTCTGTAAACAGTAATGTAACAATACAACGACTTATTGAAGATAATTTAGTAAATGGTTGTGTTGAAATTTCTAATGTGACTTCTTCTGTAAATGGCTCTGCTAGTGGATTTACCAGTTATGGTGAATTTAACAGATCTACGTCCAACTTCCCTTTTGAAAATGGAATCATGCTTGCTACTGGTAGTGCTACTTCTGGAGGAAATGGAGTAAATACAAATGTACTAAGTGAAGGTGTTTCAGGCTGGGGAACAGACCTAGATTTGGAGAATGCCCTAGGAATAACTTCTACAATGAATGCTACATCTATAGAATTTGACTTAATTTCTATTTATGATCAAGTAAATTTCAATTATATTTTTGCTTCAGAAGAATATTTTGGAGTTTTCCCCTGTCAAAGAGCAGATGGTTTTGCCTTTCTTATTAAAGAAACAGGAAGTGCTGCTCCTTATCAAAATATAGCTTTAGTTCCTGGCGCCTCAACACCTGTAAATACTAGTACCATTAGAAATGAAGTTGTAGGTTTAAATAATTGCCCTGCACAGAACGACCAATATTTTGATGGTTTTAACCTTGGAGACACAAACTATAATGGTAGAACAACAGTTTTAACTGCATCTGCCCCTATCACAGCTTATGTACAATATCATATAAAATTGGTTATTGCAGACCAAGGGGATAGAACCTATGATTCTGCCGTTTTTATTGAAGGAGATAGTTTTAAAGTTTTAGATTTAGGAGATGATATAACTACTTGTGCCAATTCTGTAACCTTAGATGCGACAGTAAACAATCCCACATCTACTTACGAATGGTTTTTTGACAATTCAGCAACACCAATACCTGGGCAAACAAACGCTACTCTAGATGCTACCCAAACTGGGCTTTATAGAGTTGAAATTACAAACCAACTTAATAGTAGTTCTTGCATTGAAGAAGATGAAGTCATGATTACTTTAAGTAGTGAAGAATCAATAGACACAATTGATAACTATTTTTTATGTGATGATTTAAGCGGAAACGAAATTGAAACGTTTAACGTATTTACAAAAGATACCGAATTAGACGCTGTTATTCCATTTACAAATTATAGTCGTTCTTATCATTATTCTGATGCTGAAGCTAGAAGTGATTCTAATGCCATTACATCTAATGCTATACAAAACACAATAAATCCACAACCCATTTTTGTTCGAATTGAAGATACAGATTCTGGATGTTTCGCATACACAAGTTTTGACTTAATTGTTAATGTAATCCCCAATATTATAGATCCTACAGATTTAAATGAATGTGATGCAGATACGCAACCAGATGGACGTACCAATATTAATTTAACACAAAAAAATGACGAAATCACTAGTGGAGCTTCAAATTATATTGTTTCATACCATTATAACAATTTAGATGCTAATAATGGAAACAACCCAATTCCTTCTCCTGATTCATATACCAATACAAACCCAACAGATAATCTTTTTGTTAGAATTGTAGATTCAAATACTGGATGTTTCAATACATCTACACTAAATGTTAATATAACTACAAGCCCTGTTGTTAATAGAGATACACAATTTTTAGATGCCTGTGATCAAGATGATGATGGTACAGATATATTTGACTTAACTAGTGCCATTGCAGATATTCTTGATGGTTTAGCACAATCTAGCGTTACAGTTACATTTCATGAATCTTATGATGAAGCAAACACAGATACCAACCCAATTTCTAATGCAAATACTTATCAAAATATCCAACCAGACCAACAGCTTATTTTTGTTAGAGTTGAAGACAATATTACTGGTTGTGCAACCATAACATTTTTAGAAATACATACAAATTTACTAACAACTGGTACAGATACAGGAGATTTTGCCTTATGTGATGATGAAAGTGGTGATGGAATAATTAATTTTAACTTAAATGTTATTGAAGTTTTCATTGCTAATAATCTACCCAATATTACTGTTGGTTTCTTTGAAAGTCAAACAGATTTAGATAATAATAACGCTTTACCACATAATGTTCTTTACCCTGTTGATGGAGCAACAACTCTATTAGTTAATATAGATAATGGAGCATGTTCCGAGGTTGGAGAAATAAGACTATTGGTCAATCCTATTTTACAATTCCCTGTTATAAGTAGTCAAGAATATTGTGACAATGACGACAATCCAGATGATGGTATTGTTAGTGTTAATATGAATACTTTTAACGATCTTATCACTGGAGGAAACACAGATTTTGGAGTTAGATATTACCCTTCAGATATAGATGCTCAAAATAATACAAATCAGTTACAACCGTTTCATCAAATTAATACATCTCAAGAAATTTTTACTAGAATTGAACATAATGATACCAATTGTACATCATATGGCTCTTTCGAAATTACAATAACAATAGCACCAACCATTGCAAGCCCTACACCTTTTTTAATTTGTGATAACGATAATAATGGTATCTCTATAGTAAACTTAGAAGATAAAATTTCTGAAATCACTAGTACGCCTTCTCTTTATAGCATTGATTTCTTTACAAATAGTAATGATGCAGAAACTAATACAAATCCTATACCTTTAACAGAAAGAGTAACCTACAGTACTAGTACACAAACTATTTTTGTTAGAGTTGAAAACACAACCTCTAATTGTTATGATATTGCTACTCTTGAAATAATAGTAAATACACTACCTATTATTTCGACAATAGAAGATTTTAGTTTGTGTGAAGATGATGGAGACAATAGAACTGAGTTTTTATTCTCTGATAAAGATGCAGATATTTTAAATGGACAACCAGAAAAAGAAGTCTTATATTTTACAGATGCCGCTTTTACATTACCTATAGACAAAACTGTACTATATACAAATACCTCTAGTCCGCAAACCATATATGTAAGAGTACAAAACATTACAGATCCAAATTGTTTTGAACCAGCTTCTTTCACTATAAGAGTTGAAGCAAATCCCGTATATACGGCTCCCAATGATTTCTTTGAATGTGATGACCCTAGTAATGACGAAAGATCAACCTTCAACTTAAGCGAAAAAATAGACGAAATAAATCAAAGCGGAGCACAAAACAATACTATAACTTTCCACTTGAATTTTCAAGATGCTGAAGATAATATTAATCCTCAAGGTATTCAATTCAATAATACTATAAACCCTCAGCAACTCTATGCTAGAATACAAAACAACAATTCTGAATGCTTTCAAATTGAAGGATTTGGAATAAATGTTATAGCAGCTCCAGATTTATCTGCAGCAGAAAATTTTATTCTTTGTGATACCGATTATGATAATGAAGCTATTTTTAATTTAGAAAATGCAGACTACATAAACAATGACAGAATAACAACTGGAGTTGAAGTCCGTTATTTTGAAAATGCAAATGACACAGATAACAATAGCTTAAGTATTACTACACCAACAGTATATCAATCACCAACAAAAACTGTTTACATAAAAATAACCAATACATTCACAACATGTTCTACAGTTATACCTTTAGAACTTATAGTTAATCCCACTCCAACAATAAACAATTTAGGAACTATTCCTATTTGTGATAACGATACAGACACCTTTGATTTATTTCTGGTTAATGATATGATTGTAGATGACACAAGTATTGTTAATATTTCGTATCACAATACAGCCACCGATGCAACTGATAATTTAAACCCTATAACCCAAAATATTTTTAACTATACCTTAAGTACACATGATTTTCATATTCGTATAGAAAATATAAGTACAGGATGTGTTATAACAAATCCATTTACACTCCAAATAAATCAAAACCCTATAATAGGTACCCCTCAGGATTTAAGAAACTGTAACGATAATTTTGATGATTTTTTAGAATTTGACCTAACTCAAAACGATGGTAATATTCTAAATGGATTAAGCCCTTTAAATTATAATATATACTATTATAATGAATATGTTACAAATGCTGAAACCGATACAAATAGATTACCTAACAACCATTTTGCAGTAAATGGCGAAATTATTTATGTCAGATTAGAAAACAATAGTACTGGATGTTTTGATGTTGAACAATTCACTATAACAATAGACCCTTTACCAATTATTCCTTTAGAAGATATTGAACCGTTATGTATTGATGGATTACCAATGACAGTTAGCGCAGAAACCGGTAATGTTGGAGATACATATGAATGGGACGATGGAAGAAGAACTCCAGAAGTTCTTTTTGATATACCAGATTTAGGTGATCATTGGGTAGAAGTAACAACTATAAATAACTGTACCTACAGAAAAGATTTTACGCTTAGACAGTCTGAAGAAGCCAATATCAATTTTACAACAACAGTTAATTTTGTTGACCCAAATAGTATAACAGTCGATGTTGGTGGAATTGGAAATTATGTTTACATTTTAGATGAAAACTTGGGTGGACAACCCCAAACTTCTAATATTTTTGAAGATGTATCTTTTGGAAGACACATTGTTACTGTAAGAGATCTTAACGGCTGTACAGATGCTAATCAAGCTATTACTGTTTTTGATATTCCTAAATTTATTACACCAAATAATGATACTTTCTTTGATACTTGGCACATTATAGGTATTGATGAACTTCCAGGAACAATTGTTCACATTTTTAACAGACATGGTAAACTTTTAAAATCATTACCTCATACCTCAATTGGTTGGGATGGAACATTTAATGGTCAAAACATGCCGTCTGACGATTATTGGTATTCTGCAGATGTTATTGAAAATGGTAACACCTACAACCTAAAAGGTCATTTTACATTAAAAAGGTAATTCAATACTCAAAAACCACTTACATAAACCAATAAACCATATTTTTAACCATTTCATCTTAATTATTTAAACCTTTAAAAATAAAGGAAGTCTAATTTAATTAAATATTATATTTTAGTATCTAGCATTATTATAATTACATTCTAGATTAATATTATTATTTAAGTATAAATGTTTACCAACTATAACAAAAATTATTTTCTTCTTGTACTAATTCTTTTAATAGGGTTTATTAGTTTTGCTCAATTAAGTAAGACACATTACATCCCGCCTTTAACAAATGCTCAGTTTGGAAATGCAAACCCAGAAGATCAATACATATACATATCTACACCAAATGCTGTAGGTGTTAACTTTACTATAACGCCAATAGGGGGAATCGATATAAATGGCTTTGTATCTAATTCAGCTCCATATGTGCATTCTATAGCTTTTGGCAATGGACAATTATTTATTCCTTCTTCACTAACAAGTACAGTTATCAATAATCGAGGTTATATTATAAAAGCAGAAGCCCCTATATATGTGTCAGTCAGAATGCAAGCAGGTCGAGGGTCTCAAGCTGGAGCATTGGTAAGTAAAGGAATATCAGCATTAGATACAACTTTTAGAATTGGTAGTTTTACAAATGAGAACCCTCAAGATAATTATTTAAGCTTTGTCTCTGTGATGGCTTCAGAAGATAATACACAAGTTACTTTTGATAATCTTCCCGTTGGTTTAGTTATTAAAAATTATTCAGGAACTACTCCTATTACAATAACTCTAAATGAAGGGGAAAGTTATACTGTTGCTGTTAACAGTTTTGACCAGATTATTAATAATAGAGATGGACTTATTGGTTGCTTAGTAACATCAGATAAAGCGATTGTGGTAAATTGCGGTTCTGCCAATGGTAGTTTCGGAAATGGTAGAGGAAGAGATTATGGTATAGATCAAATTGTAGGATTATCAAAAATTGGCAATGAATATATCTTTGTAAAAGGTGGAGGAGACAACGACTGGGAAAATATTTTAATTGTTCCGCATACGGCTGGTACAACTGTTAAAATTAATGGAGGAGCAGCAATTTCTATTACAGAACCTTACTACTTAATTGAAGGTAATCAATATGCTAATGATAACATGTATGTCGAAACTTCAAACCCTGTATTTGCTTATCAAGGTGTTGGCTCTACTAGCGAAGCAAATCAAGGTATGTTTTTTGTTCCGCCATTAAGTTGCGAAACTAGAGGTAATATTGATAATATTGTTGCTATTGATAACATTGGTAGTACAATATATAATGGAGGTATTTCTATTGTTAGCAAAGTAGGAGCTACTGTTACAGTTAATAATCTCCCTTTAACTAATTTCTCAACAGTTGGACCAACAACTGTAACAGGAAAACCAGATTATATTACTTATAAAGTTACAGGGCTAAATAATAACGTATCAGTTCAAGGCGATGATGAATTATATGTGGCCTATTTTAACGTTAATGGTTCTGCTACGTCTGGTAGTTTTTATTCAGGATTCCCTACTATTCCAGAAATTAATTTCAAGACCAATTTTGCAACATTAGGAAATTGTATACCTAATATAACACTTGAAGCTGCCAATGCAAGAAAATTTGATAGTTATGAATGGTTTTTTTATGATGGAACTGCTTTCCAGCCTGTACCATCTTCCTTAAATGCACCTTCAATAACTCCAACAATAGCAACAAAATATAAATTAATAGGTACAATAATCTGCACAGGAAAAACTTTAGAATCTGTTGAAATTCCTGTAAGTATTTGTCCAGATGACACAGATAATGATGGTATTATTGACAACATTGACATTGATAATGATAATGACGGTATACTTAACTGTACAGAATCAAGAGGTGATGCTAGCTTTAATTTATTAGGAATAGATCAATCTGGAGCATTAAACACACATACATTTACAGCTCAAGATGGCACTATAAATACAACAATAACAACAAGTAATTATAAGCAAAGTAGCGTATTAGGTGGAGTTAATAGCTTTACAGGAAATATTGGTGGTGATTTTACAAGTAGTCTTTCTGCTGATAATGATGCTAGAAATGAGTATAGCATGTTTTTTTCTCAATCTGTAAACGTAAAATTATCTGAAAGTGCAATTACTCACAATAGCGTAGATGGAGAATTTTTTATAGCAAAAATATTACCCTTAAATAAAAACATAACACTTGTTGATCCTGATGACAGATTATTGATCGATTCAAATTTTGATGGAATTTTTGAACCTGGTGTTACTCAGTTTTCAGGATCTGAAATTCACTTTAGGATTAACCCTACACCATCGGGAAATACACCTTATACTTTTTTTGCTAATCAAGTTAATGGCTTTTCTTTTATTCATTCTCTTTTAAACAAAGTGGATGCTTCAACATTTACTGCCAATATATCTTTAACATGTTTCAAAAAAGACACAGATTTCGATGGGATAGAAGATAATTTAGATTTAGATAGTGATAATGATGGTATTCCTGATTTTATAGAAAACACAGGAACTATTATTCCTTTATCAAATACAGATGTAGACTTGAACGGATTGGATGATGCTTATGACATTTTAGCTAGCCCAATAGATTCTGATAACGATAGAATACCAGATTATTATGACTTAGATAGTGATAATGATGGTATATATGATTTAGTCGAAACTAGAAAGGTTGGACTCTTATCAGATACTGATTCAAACGGTATAGAAGATGGTCCAACTTACGGCTTAAATGGTTGGGCAGATGCTGCAGAAAGCGCACCCGATTCTGGAATAATAGAAAGTACTTTTTTAAACGAATTTGATATTGATACAGACACTGTTTTTAATTATATAGATTGGGATAGTGATGGAGACCTTTGTAGCGATGTTGTAGAAGCCGGTTTTTCAGATGCCAATAATGATAATTATCTAGATGATAATAATATTACAGATGGCAATGTAACTGTAAATACGAACGGGGTTGTTATTGGAGGGCTCGATGGTTATATACTTCCAAATACTGATTATGTAGATGGCGCTCCAATTACAATAACTACACAACCAGTAAACCCAAGTGTAGTTTGCGAAAGTTCTGATATTCTAATTTTAGTTATTTCTCCAGAAGCAGAAATTTTTCAATGGGAAGAAAAAACACCTACTGGCGCTTGGACAATTATTACAGATGGTACTAATTATAGTGGATCACAAACCAGCGATCTAAACTTAATAAATACACCTATTGCATTTAATGGCAACCAATATAGAGTCAAATTAGATAGAACTGGTAACAGTTGTGGTCTATATTCAGATATCATAGAATTAACAGTAGATCAATTACCCGTTGCAAATACGGCATTAACTATGCGTTTATGTGACGACGATAATAATGGCACAATGTCGTTTGATTTGACATCACAAAATACAACTATAAGTAGTACTGCAAACGTGATTATTACTTATCATGAATCACAAGCTGATGCTGACGCTGGCACACCTATGATTCCCGATTTTTCAGATTTTGAAAGCGGAAACACTACTGTGTACGCTCGAGTTGAAAACAATAACAATACAACGTGTTATGATATATCAAGTTTTAATATTGAGGTTTACAGTTCTGCTTTCCCATTAGATTCGGCAAATATAATACCTATCCAAGAATGTGATAATACTACTTTTGGAACAGATATTGACAGTATTATAGAGTTTGACTTAACTCAAAGAGAAACTGATATTCTGAACGGACAAAGTAATTTAGATTTCACATTAACTTATTATACAGATACTGCATATTTAAATCAAATACCAACACCATCTACATATATAAATAACTCATCACCAGGAACGCAAACTATTTATGTTCGAGTAACTAATAATTTATTTACTGATTGTTATACAGATACTTCTTTTGAAATAGAGGTGTTTGAAAGACCTCAAGTTAATATACCAGATGATTATAATCAATGCGATGACGACTCTAATGATAGAATAGCTTCTTTCAATTTAACTTTAGATTGGATCAAGGAAGACATCAGTCCTAATTACATTTCAGAAGGACTTACTTTTAGTTATTTTGATAATCAAATAGAAGCAGAAAATAACGGAATAGCTATTTCAAACCCAACAAATTATCTCAGTGATTTAAATTCTCCAACAACAGAAACAGTTTATATTAGAGTAGATAATCCAAATGGATGCCATAGAGTTGTTCCTTTAATATTAAGTATTAGCCCTTCTAGTGGTGCTTTATTAATCTATACTCCTACTCCAATTCATCAATGTGATGATGGTACTGATTTTAGAGATGCGGTAGCAACATTCAATATGACTAGCATCAGTAATCATATATCAAATGTTATTTTTAATACTATTGATGTAACTGTTCATTTTTATGAAAATGAAACAGATGCCCAACTTGAAACTAATGAAATATTAGACATTTCAAATCACCAAAATGCAAATTCTCCTGTTACACAAAATATTTGGGTTCGTGTTAAAAGCAATTTAGGAAATAACTGTTTAGGTTTAAAAGAATTTAAAAACCTACTAGTTGTAGTACCGTTACCTGTTGCTAATACTATACCTGAACAAGTAGCGTGTGATGATGGATCTGATACTACTGGAATAAATGATAATATTCATGTTTTTAACACAAGCTTATTAGAAGCCAATATTCTTAGAAGTCAGTCATTAGTTGACGTAAATATTACTTATTGGGATTCTAACGGAAATCCTTTACTCGATTATATAGGGAATCCTATAGTGAGCCCCTTCCCTGTAGATTTCATTACAAATAGTCAAACCATTACTGCAATAGTAGAGAATAACATAACATCTGCTTCAAATGGTCCGTGTACAGATAAAATAGATATCGTATTTACAATATATAAAAAACCAATAGCCATTCCTATTACAATACCAGCTGCTTGTGATGACGGAAAAGACAATACTACAGATATTAACGATAACAAGCATAACTTCAATTTATCAGGAATAAATCCTGACAATTTACGTAGTGATAATACTATGGATATTTATTTTAGTTATACAAATGAAGATGGCAATTTTATTAATAGAGCTACTTCATTACCCAATAATCTAATCTCTGAAAATCAAAATATCTATGTTGAAATAGAAAACCCTAAATATAGAAGTTGTAAAGACTTTTTTAATATTCAACTAATTGTTAACCCGATACCGTTCTTTATAATAAACAAAGAAGAAACATTGTGCTCTGTTCCTATAATACCAATAGATTTAATCCCTAATCAACAAGATTCTTCAAGAACTTATAATTACCAATGGATATTTGAAGACGGAACAACAAAAGGTACTGATCGGGTACTACCAAATGTATCGCAACCAGGTAACTATACAATTATTATGACAGATCCTCTTAATAATTGTTCATACCAAGAAACAGTTTCTATTAAAGCATCAGAATTAGCCGAAATTGAATTAAATGATATTGAAGTAAATGATCGTTCAGAAATTAACACAGTTACTATAAATAACGTCTCTAGTTTAGGGTCTGGGACTTATCAATTTTCATTAGTATCTAGAGAACCTAACAATAACACAACATACCCTTTTCAAGATAGTCCTGTTTTTTATGATGTTAGAGCTGGTCTTTATACATTATTAGTTAAAGATGAAACATGTGGTCCTGTAAGTTTAAATATATCCGTACTTGGCCATCCAAAATTCTTTACACCAAATGGAGATGGAAAAAATGATTATTGGCAAATTAAGGGAGTAGATGCCTTTTTTCATTCAACTAGTAATATATTTATATTTGATAGATACGGTAAACTTTTAAAACAAATAAGGCCCTTTACTCTTGGATGGGATGGCTCTGTTAATGGCAAAATTATGCCTTCTGATGACTACTGGTTTAAAGTATTACTTGAAAGTGGTGAAACTTTTATGGGCCATTTCACTTTAAAACGATAGCATATACATTTTACATAATTTTGCTAAATGCAGTTTAAAATAGAATCTGAATTTAATCCCACTGGAGATCAACCCCAAGCAATAAAACAACTTGTTGGAGGTCTTAATGCTCATGAAAAATACCAAACACTTTTAGGAGTAACTGGCTCTGGAAAAACATTTACAGCTGCCAACGTTATTAAAGAAGTGCAGCGTCCTACCCTAGTTTTAGCTCATAATAAAACTTTAGCGGCTCAACTATACTCTGAATTTAAACAGTTTTTCCCTGATAATGCTATTGAATATTTTGTATCCTATTATGATTATTACCAACCCGAAGCTTACATTCCTGTTTCTGGTGTTTATATAGAAAAAGATTTATCCATAAACGAAGAAATAGAAAAAATGCGTTTAAGTACCACATCATCACTACTGTCAGGTAGACGAGATGTGTTAGTTATTGCTTCTGTATCTTGTTTATACGGTATTGGTAATCCCGTAGAATTCCAAAAAAATGTAATTTCAATAGAACGAGATCAAGAAATTTCTAGAACAAAACTGTTACATCGATTGGTTCAAAGTTTATATTCTAGAACTGAAGCAGATTTTAAACATGGTAATTTTAGAATTAAAGGTGATACTGTAGACATTTTTCCTAGTTATGCAGATGATGCTTTTCGTATTCACTTTTTTGGAGATGAAATTGAAGATATTGAATCTTTCAATATTCAAACCAATCAAGTCATTGAAAAATACGACAAATTAAATATATATCCCGCCAATATGTTTGTGACATCACCAGATGCTCTTCAAGGTGCTATAAAAAATATTCAAGATGATTTAGTAAAGCAACATGATTATTTCAAAGACATAGGAAAACATCTTGAAGCAAAACGTTTAAAAGAGCGAACAGAATTTGACTTAGAAATGATTCGAGAACTTGGATATTGCTCAGGAATAGAAAATTACTCAAGATACTTAGATGGTAGAGCTCCAGGAACTCGCCCATTCTGTTTAATAGATTATTTCCCTGATGATTTTTTAATGGTAGTAGATGAAAGTCACGTAACCATTTCGCAAGTACATGCTATGTATGGCGGTGATAGAAGTAGAAAAGAAAACTTAGTAGAATATGGTTTTAGACTACCTGCTGCCATGGATAACAGGCCTCTGAAATTTGATGAATTTGAATCACTTCAAAACCAAGTAATATATGTAAGCGCAACTCCTGCTGATTATGAACTAGAAAAATCTGGTGGTATTTATGTTGAACAAATAATAAGACCTACAGGTCTTTTAGATCCTATTATTGAAGTACGACCAAGTTTAAATCAAATTGATGATCTAATTGAAGAAATTCAAGTTCGTATTGAAAAAGATGAACGTACACTTGTCACAACTCTTACCAAACGAATGGCAGAAGAATTGACAAAATATTTAGATCGTATTCAAATTCGTTGTAGATATATTCACAGTGATGTTGACACCTTAGAACGTGTTGAAATAATGCAAGATTTAAGAAAAGGTCTATTTGATGTTTTAGTAGGTGTAAATCTACTGCGTGAAGGATTAGATTTACCTGAAGTTTCTCTTGTAGCCATTTTAGATGCAGATAAAGAAGGTTTTTTACGTTCTGCCCGTTCTCTTACTCAAACCGTTGGTAGAGCTGCTAGAAACTTAAACGGAAAAGCCATTATGTATGCTGATAAGATAACTAAAAGCATGCAAAAAACAATTGATGAAACAGAATATAGACGCGAAAAACAAATAGCTTATAATACAAAGCACAATCAAAAACCTAAAGCTTTAAACAAAAGTTTAGATAATGTACTTTCAAAAAACTCTGTAAGTACATATAGTTACCAATTAGAAGCTTTAAAGGCAGCAGAACCAGAAAGCGAATATTTAAGCAAACCAGAGCTTGAAAAGAAAATACAAGAAAAAAGAAAAGTTATGGAAGAAGCCGCTAAAGCATTAGACTTTATGGTAGCGGCTAAATTAAGAGATGAAATAAAAAAATACCAAAATAAACTAAAAAAGCTAAAAGTTTAAAACTTTTAGCTTTCTTTTGTTAAGGAGAGACTTAACAACATATAAATCTTATTAATAATTAATTATACTGTGTTTTAAAAATATCAATTAAAACATCTGGCGGTACAATATTATTAGGAAAGCTTTCCATTAAATATAAAACCTTAGTTATAGATTCATGACTAAGTCCCATTCTAAGTCCAAAATTATATAACTTTATAACTCCTGACGAATTATCATCACCTTGTTTTTCGATATTCATTAGCAGCACCAATCTATGAAATTGAACTATACGTTCACTATGAGATTTTAAATGAGTATAAGTAACAGGATGTTCTATTAAATATTCAAAATCTTCACGAGATATTTCTAATTGCTTAGCTACACCTAATAAAAAGTTGTACTCTAAGTTTTCTATATCCTTATCATACTTTGCGAAAGCTATCATTTCGGAAAGTAAACTTAATTTCTCTACTTTGTTAATCATCTTTATTAAGGGTAAATATTATACATATAAAGTTAAGCAGAAACATCTCTTAATCATCGTAGATATAGCGTATCTCATCGAAAAGAACAAGGTATTTCATCGAAAATTTTAATGACTTCAACATTTGAAGAATATTTTCATCTGTAAAAAGCGCGGTTCATCATTTAATCACTAAACATAATAAACAAAAAACAAAATTATAACCAACTAAAAAACAATAAATTAAAGATATTTCTATTCGAGAATAAATAAATGTATCAAATGATTTTTTAAAGTATATTTGCAAATATTTATAAAACGCTAGAAATTAAAAATAATATCAATAAATTTAAATATTCTTAATAATCAACTTTATACATTTAATATGTCAAATAACGATGTTCTTAAAAAATTAAGAGTGGCTTTAAAACTTCGCGATGATGATATTGTAAAAATATTAGAACTTGTCGATTTTAGAATTTCGAAGAGTGAATTAGGCGCTTTTTTTAGAAGAGATGATCATCCAAAATATATGGAATGCGGTGATCAAATTTTAAGAAATTTTTTAAACGGACTAGTTATTCATCTAAGAGGGCCAATGCCTAAGAAAGGTGAAAAGAAACCACAAAAAAAGGAGTAGTTTTAAAACTACTCCTTTTATATGTATAATAAAGTAAATAACTTCTTATACTAAAACTGCTTGAACTTTATCTGCAGCTTCTTGAAATTCTGTTGCACTAAGTACGTCTAATCCAGAATTATCAATCAACTCTTTAGCTATATCTGCATTTGTTCCTTGTAAACGTACAATAATTGGCACTTTAATAGCATCACCCATATTTTTATAAGCATCTACAACACCTTGTGCTACTCTATCACAACGTACAATACCACCAAAAATATTAATTAAAATAGCTTTTACAGCTGGATCTTTTAATATAATTCTAAATGCAGCTTCAACACGTGCAGCGTCAGCAGTACCACCAACATCTAAAAAGTTGGCTGGCTCACCACCTGCTTGTTTGATTAAATCCATAGTTGCCATTGCTAAACCAGCTCCGTTAACCATACATCCAACATTACCATCTAAATCAACATAGTTTAAACCAAGTTCTCCTGCTTCAACTTCAATAGCACTCTCCTCACGTAAATCACGTAAATCAACATAGCTTTTATGCCTGTAAAGCGCATTATCATCAATAGTAACCTTAGCATCTACTGCCATTATCTTGTCATCACTAGTTTTTAAAACTGGATTGATTTCAAATAAAGAAGAATCAGATTCTACATAAGCCGTATAAAGACAAGAAACGAATTTTGTCATTTCTTTAAATGCTCCACCAGACAAACCTAGGTTAAAAGCAATCTTTCTAGCTTGAAAAGGTAATAATCCAACAGCTGGATCAATCTCTTCATTATGAATTAATTCTGGTGTTTCTTCAGCAACAGTCTCAATGTCCATTCCTCCTTCTGTAGAATATACAATCATATTACGTCCTGTATTTCTATTTAATAATACAGATACATAGAATTCGCTAGTTTCTCCTCCTTCTGTTGGATAGTAAACATCTTCTGCAACCAATATTTGATGCACACGTTTACCTTCTGCAGATGTTTGAGGTGTAACTAAATCCATTCCTATTATTTGCCCAGCAATTAGTTCTACTTCTTCTAGGTTTTTAGCAAGTTTAACTCCACCACCTTTTCCACGTCCACCAGCATGAACTTGAGCTTTAATTACGTGCCAACTTGTACCCGTTTCAGATGTTAACTGTTTTGCAGCTGCTACTGCTTCATTAGCATTTTGGGCAACTATACCACGTTGAATACGCACTCCAAAACTGCTTAATATTTCTTTACCTTGATATTCGTGTAAATTCATAACTCGCTTAATAATTTTAACTGAAAGCAAATGTAAATAATAGCTAGTAATTACACTAATATTTTATTTAATGATTCTAAACTTTATAACTAAACTAAAAGCAACACGCGTTATATAGTTAACAAAATGTTTAATTTGTATAATTTTTATTTATTTATTTTTTATTTAAAGGAATAAAATATCTTTGTCAAAAACTAATCAAAGACTATGAATCAAGGTCAATTACTTAAGGTTACAGAAAAATACGGAAGTCCCGTTTATGTTTATGATGCAGAAAAGATTGCGTCACAATACAAGCGTTTAACTGATGCTTTTAAAGCTATTAAAACATTAAAAGTGAATTATGCTGTAAAAGCATTATCAAATATATCTATATTAAAGTATTTAAAAACTTTAGGTGCTGGAATAGATACTGTTTCTATTCAAGAAGTAAACTTAGGGTTGGCTGCTGGTTTTTTGGCAGAACAAATTATTTTCACGCCCAATGGTGTATCTCTTAGCGAGATTGAGGAAGCTTCAAAATTAGGTATTCAAATAAATATTGATAATCTTTCAGTACTAGAACAATTTGGAACTAAACATCCAAACACCCCTGTTTGTATTCGTATAAACCCTCACGTTATGGCAGGAGGAAATAGCAATATTTCTGTAGGACATATAGATTCTAAATTTGGTATATCTATTCATCAAATACCCCATTTGTTACGTATAGTTGAAAATACTAAAATGAATATTAATGGTATTCACATGCATACGGGTAGTGATATTTTAGATATTGATGTTTTTCTACATGCCAGTGAAATTCTATTTAACACAGCTAAGCAATTTAAAGACTTAGAGTTTATAGATTTTGGATCTGGATTTAAAGTACCATATAAAGCTGGAGACATTGAAACTAATATTGAAGAATTGGGAGAAAAGCTTTCTGCAAAATTCAATGCTTTTTGTAAAGAATACGGAAAAGATTTAACATTAGCCTTTGAACCTGGTAAATTCCTGGTAAGTGAATCTGGTAGTTTTTTAACTAAAGTAAATGCTGTTAAACAAACAACATCTACGGTATTTGCTCAAGTAGATTCTGGATTTAATCACTTAGTAAGACCTATGTTTTACGGTTCGCATCATGATATTGATAATATTTCAAACCCTAAAGGGCGCGAACGTTTCTATTCTGTAGTAGGTTATATTTGTGAGACAGATACCTTTGGAAGTAATAGACGTATTACTGAAATTAATGAAGGTGATATTTTACGCTTCAAAAATGCTGGTGCTTACTGTTTTTCTATGGCAAGTAACTATAACTCAAGGTTTAGGCCGGCAGAAGTCTTATGGCTTAATAATGAAGCTCATTTAATAAGAAAGAGAGAGACTTTTGACGATATTATAAAAAATCAAGTAGAAGTAGATTTTTCAACTAAAAAAGCAAAAGCTTTAGTAAAGTAAAATTCTACACATAATATTACCAAACCCACATTAGATATAAATAACTAATGTGGGTTTTTATTTAAATATAAAGACATCGTCTTGTTTAACTAGGAAAATCGAGGTATTTTTGGAAAATAACTCAATTTTTTAAATGGATTTCACAAACCCCTTAGTATACGGTGTTCCTTGCTTTTTAGGTCTTATTCTTCTTGAATTAGCATATAGTAAACATGATAAAAAAGATGAAACTAAAAAAGATTTATATAAATGGAAAGATTTAGGGGCAAGTTTATCTATGGGTATTGGATCTGCTATAATAGCTCCTCTAACAAAAACAATTGCTGCCATTGTTCTTTTTAATTTTGTTTACAATATTTTTAACCCGGAAATAAATGGTATTCGTACAAATATTATGGGATACGAATCATTTGGATACGTTTGGTATATTTGGCTAATTTGTCAATTACTTGATGATTTTAGTTATTATTGGTTCCATCGTCAAAATCATAATGTTCGTTTTTTATGGGCTGCTCATATTGTCCACCACTCTTCAGATAATTTTAATTTAGGTACTGCCGTAAGAAACGGTTGGTTTACCATATTTTATAAACCATTCTTTTATATGTGGATTCCTGCTATTGGTTTTCCTCCAGAAATGCTAGTAGTTTGTTTAGGTATAGAAGCGCTTTGGCAATTTCAATTACACTCTGTATATATTCCAAAAATGGGATTCATAGAAAAATTTATGAATACCCACACGATGCACCAAGTACATCATGCTCAAAACATAGAATACATGGATAAAAATCATGGAGGTTTCCTAAATATTTTCGATAAAATGTTTAGTACATGGAAAGAATTAGACGAAAACATAGATATAAAATATGGTGTTACACACGCTCCTAATTCGTACAATCCACTAGTTATTCTTACCCATGAATATAGAGATATCTGGAATGACATGAAAAAATCTAAAAATTGGTATCACAAATTTATGTATGCTTTTGGAGCCCCAGGGTGGAGTCATGATGGTAGCACACTTACTATTAAGCAATTACAAAAAACAATAAAAACACAAAGTAAAAAGTGATTTTTTATTGATTGTTAGTTTTATTTATCTATTTTTAAAATAGATTTCCTTAAAGTCTTTAATTTAAAATCTTTAAAAAGACTTGTTACATGTAGATAAGAACTAATTGAATCCTTAGATATATTGCGTGGATTAGTCATGGTAATTATAGCTCTAGATCATACTAGAGATTATTTTCTCTTTGGTTCTTTTTTTAGTAATCTGACTAATTTAGAAACAACAGCGCCTTTTTTATTCTTTACTAGGTTTTTAACACATTATTACGCACCAGCTTTTTAAATTATTACTTACCATAGGTTTATGGCTTGTATTTTTAGAGTGTGTAGTTAACAACTTTATATGGTGGTTTGATGTTACATATGGCTTTATTATTTTGCAAGTAATTTGGGCTATAGATATAATAACACTTTCTTTACTAACATATATACCTAAAAAACTACTTGTTTTTATAGGTATTCTTTTAGTTTTCGTTCATAATTTACTTGATGGTATTAAACTTACTGGTCAAGTTTTCAATATATGTTATGGTATACCTTATATCAAGATGGGCAAATTCCAACTAGCTCTAATGGTATAATTGGAGTATATTATCCTAATACCTCGGATAATCGTAACTACCTTAGGGCATTGCTTTGGACATTTTTATAGGAAAGGTTTTGATCCTGCTTTAAGAAAAACGGTTATTCTACTATACATTGAATTAGGAAGCGTTGGATTATTTTTTGTAATTCGAAGCATTAATATATATGGAGATTTAACACCATTGACAACACAAAGTACTCACATAAAAACAATAATGTCATTCTTTAAAGTCACTAAATACCCTCCTTATTTGGCTTATGCCTTAATTACATTAGAACCTGCCATTTTATTCTTATATGGAATTGAGTCTGTAAAAAATAAATCACTATTTTATTATTTCAGGCATGTGTTTTTAATACATATTTTAGCAATAATAGGTATTCATATTTTTGATGAAGATTCGAAAAATATGATTCTAACTTATAAAGCCTTTCGAAGTGCTAGTCTTTTAAACTATGGATACTTTTTATTCACTGTTTATATGGTTTAGGTTTTAGTAATTATAATCCTTTCTTTTCCATGTAAAAAACATATGATTTATAAAGCCAGTAATAAAGAAAAATAGTGGTTGAGCTACTTATAAACTAGTCTTTTAATTTTCCTGTAAAAACACTTACTTTAGAATTAAATGGATTTCCTGAAGAGCGCCTCAACATAACGATTTGACCACAATGCCATAAAGCATCAGCTATAGGCCCATTAATAATGTTCCAAAAAGGAAACCTCTTATTATCATAAATAGATACATCATCAGATTTTCTTAAAATATCTGAAGCTTTTTTTAAATTAAGTAAGGTTTGTTTACGCTTTTCTTCAAATGAAAGTTTATCTACTTTTTCCTTTTCGGCTTTATCAATAATAGAATTAAGTATAAAATAAGATAAACCCAATAGGTGGTCTATAGTCTCTCCACTTGTTCTTCCTGAATCACTTGCCTTATATTCTAGATCTTCTAACCTTAAGCCTTCAGTAGCCCAATAAAACCTAAATCCAAGTCCATCTATCATTCTTGAAGCTACTGTTCCCGCTGTATAGTTTTCTGCAGATTCTGGAATTTCATAATAAGGTAATTTATCTTGAGCCATTGAAACAGATGCTATTAGTAAACATAAAATTGTTATTATTTTTTTCATTTTATTTGGGTTCTAATGTCATGACATAGTCATAACTTTTATTTTAAATATCTTATACCACCTAAATCGTAACTTTATTTTTCTTATTAAATAACGAAAACATATAATTGTTTGCAGATATCATAAGTCATTAAGAATTTAAAAGTAATCATATAATCTGTTCTTTTTCAAAAAGAAATCATAAATAAGAAAGATCAAGAAAAATTATCTTCTTGATCTTTATAAATAGATTACATTACTATCTATTCATTATTTAACTGTTCCTTATATAATTCTATATTAGCCTTAATATCATCATTCAACTCAGGCTCTTTTATATCTGTATATTGTTTTAAGATTTCATACATAATTCTTGCTACAATATAACGTGCTGTAGGTTTATCATCTGCAGGAATGTTATACCACGGTGCATGAGCTTTTGAAGTTCTATTCATAGCATCTTGATAACAATCTTGATATTTATCCCAAAGTTTACGTTCTTTTAAATCACCTGGAGAAAATTTCCAGTTCTTTTCTTGTTTATCTAAACGCCTTAGCAATCTACTCTTTTGTTCTTCTTTTGAAAGGTTTAAAAAGAATTTAAATATGATCGTACCGCTATCAGCAATATGCCTTTCAAAATTATTAATCTGATCAAAACGCTTATCCCAAAAAGCATCATCAATATCCTCTACAGAGTTTATTGTTGGAATATTTTCTCCTAGAATGTAATTAGGATGAACTCGTGTTATCAAGACGTTTTCATAATGCGTTCTATTAAAAACACCAAATTTACCACGTTCGGGTAATACAATATAATGACGCCATAAATAATCATGATTAAGTTCTAATTCTGTAGGCACTTTAAAACTATGTACACCAATACCTTGAACATTAAACTCTTTAAACACTTCACGTATCAAACTATCTTTTCCAGAGGTATCCATACCTTGTAAACAAACTAAAACAGCATATTTGCCATGGGCATACATGGTGTTTTGTAGTTTCCCGAGTTTTTTACTTACTTTTTTTAAAGCATCTTTAACATCCTCTTCAGGAGCTTCTAAATCATATTTAGTTAAGTTCTCTTTTAGATTAATACTTGATGTTACTTTAAAATTGTCAATTTGTATCTTTTTCATATAAATTATATATCAGTTTAAAACTTTTATAATATTCTATAAATATAGTAATTCCATAATTTCGATAAACAACATATTAAAGTATAATGTTTTTAATACATTCATATTACCTATTATGTACTATAACCAAGCCCATTAAAAATTACTTCTCATTTTTATTCTTATCTAAGACTCTATTTGCTAACGCTCAAACCAATTGCGATTATGCTAATTCTTATTTGGTAAGTGCTTATTATCATATTAAAATATCTTATAATTCATACAATATAAATGATTTAAAATATTATGTCAATAGATCTATTGAAGCTTTTAAACTTTCTAAAAAGCTTTTACTAATTGTCATTGTGAAAAACTTTAGAGTTTATTGATAATAGCATTGAAAAATAAGACACTATCATTTTTTCTACTCCATTATATTGGTAAAGCATGAGTGGTATTTTAAAAGTTTTTTGATAGAATGTCTGATTTGATAAGAATTCATAAAGAAACTGGCAGAAAATTACGCAGTAAAAATATAGCTGTATTAAGTTCTAGTAATTCGGATGATTTAAAGAAAGACTTTATAGAACTTTTTAAATTATCTCCCGAATGTTGAGAAATTAATTACTTGGGAGATATTCATACTTGGATTGAAGACGACGCTATACCTAAAACTGTAGAGAAAAACATTGACACCTTTATTCAAAACATCTTAGATTCAAGTCATAAACGCAACAGCTTTAGCTGTTATAAAAAAACTCTTCACACTTTTTCATTTTGCCTAGGCAAAATGAAAAAGTGTGAAGAGTAGTAAAAAGGTTATATTTTTAGGTCGCAAAAACTTGAAAATAATGGCCCATTTAGAATGACATCAAAGATATGAGATCTACCATTTGCAAAAGCAAGGAAGTCATTTTACAGAAATAGCCAAAAGTATTGGCGTTCACAAATCTACTATTTCAAGAGAATTACAACGAAATTCAGACCAAAGAAGTGGTGCTTATCAAGTTGACTTAGCTCAAAAGAAATACCACCAAAGGCAAGCCAATAAGCCTAAAT
>CALKXS010000121.1 GCA_938003745.1 uncultured Algibacter sp. | reverse complement strand
GCGATGTGAGATTGAGTCTTATTTTCCTTTAATAAAGTCTCTATGAGGATTCTTTCTTTAAGAGATAATTTTCGATGTTTTATTTTACTCATTTTACAAATCTATAATTTTGATTTGTTGCGTTAAGTTATTGAATAGAGCCTTTTGGCTTTTCTACCATGTTTTTCGATTGTAATAGGATTGATTTGATGCAAGTATATTCCAATTTTATAGCACCAAATAAAAGCAATTATTACCAGTAAGATCAATTTTTCTATTCTTTCGATATCTTGTAAATGTGTTTTTTTAATATCAAAACCACTAGATGTCATGGCTTTAAAATACATTTCAATTTGCCAGCGTTGTTTGTACTCTTCTTGCGCTTTTTTGGGTTTATTGAACGATACCATAATCAAAAAATCTTGTTTTCCTCTGATAAATAGCAAAGTTGCCCATTGGTTTTAAATCTAGTAAATAAGTGAGATGCCTTAATAATTTTGTCTTTATGGGTAAGAAATACTTTGAAATTATTACGAATTCGAATATAATATCTAATATTTTCACGGTTAAGAAACTCCAAACATTGCTCTCCCACAAACTCTCTATCTACTACTACTGATTCAATAACTTGTTTTCCAAAAAGGCAACTAAACCTATTGATTAAATCGATGCGCTCTTCATTCACTATTGGAGTTTCCCTTTTTATCAAGCATAGTAAATAGCAACGTAAGGCAACTGCTTTGTAAACAATGTCTAACATAAAAATATTGATATTGGTTTGTCCAAACTTCCAATTGGTTCTATCAATACTCAGTATGAGTTTACCTTGCTTGGGAAGTAGGTTGAAAACAAGACGAGCAACAAGGTTTGCATCTAAACTGTAATTAGCAATAAAGCGCTGTATGCGTCTTAAAGAGGATTCACAAGCAGATTCGGTATCAAAAGCATTAGCTAGCTTTTCAAAAGTAACTGTTTGTACTTTGCATAGGGCGATTACAAAATGTGAAATCAGTTTTAATCGTGCTAAATTTATTTTTCCTTGTAAATGAGTGTTAAGGACACGAGTTAATTCACTATTTTTAGTGATAACATTGGTTTTCTTCATTCATTAGAGATATAAGTCAGAATCATCTAACTAATATGTTGATAATAAATGTTTTACATTAGGAATTTAACACTTAATCTATTGAAAATCAATAGTTTGTTTTTTTTGTCAAGTACTAAGAAGGCCGATACTAATTATTTAAATAAAATTGTAATAATGCCAGAGCATACAATTCCTTATTTTGGGAGTTATTCTCCTGAGTTAAATTTGCTAACCGTTATTAAATTTAGTCTTAATGATGATGTAATTGAGCCTTTTTATGAGTTAGAAACGTCATCTACTTCTAGAGCTTTAAAAATAGGAGCTAGCATAAAACATAAGCATATGACCTATCATTTTGAAGGGAATAAGACTGCTTTAAATATTATCTCAAAAAGTATTTTTAATATTACTTTGGATAATATTGAAACTGCATTACCATAATCTTGTGCGTTTGTATTTTATAGATGTTGATACTTGATAAAACAGACTTAGTTTTATATATTAACGTTTAAGATGTTTGTTAAGAGTTATTAAATAACCGTTCTTTTAGAGTGCGAAATTAAAACTTATTTAAAGTATCAAGAAATGAATTGGATGTTTATTAGGCTATTTGATCTTTTGTATAGCTAGTATTACCAACTGCCAGAAGCACCTCCACCTCCAAAGCCACCTCCTCCAAAGCCGCCTCCAAAGCCACCACTACTTTCAGAGCTTCCTCCAAAACTACCACCAAAGCCGCCAGAGCCTCTGTGGTAGCTTCCACGGCCAGAGTTACTAAGAATAATAGCTTCTAAAATATTTATAGACGGAGATCTTCTTCCTCCGTTACGGCCACCGCCGCGTTTGTTTTTAGATATAGATATGAGTATGATTATGAAAATAAAAATAAGGAATATTACAGCTTCAATAGGGAAATCATTATTGTTAGATTTTCTTGAGCCTTTGTATTCCCCTTTAAGAACTTCAAAAATAGCATCACTACCTCGGTTAAGTCCGCCGTAATAATTTCCTTTTTTAAAATAAGGAATAATGTCACGTTCTATAATGCGTTTAGACATTGCATCCGTTAAAAGGTGTTCTACGCCATGACCAGTATTTATGGCTATTTTTCTATCGTTTTTTGCAAGTAAAATAAGTATGCCATTATCTTCTTTATCTTGACCAATTCCCCATTTTTCTCCCCACTGAGCCCCAAGATAATTTATGTTTTCACCATTGGTAGAATTAATGATAGCTAATACAATTTGGGTAGAAGTAGTATCAGAATATTTTATAAGTTTTTGTTCTAAACGCTTTTTTTGATTGCTAGATAAAAGAGATCCAGTATAATCATAAACACTAGTTTGGAATTTAGGAGTTTCAGGAATATCAAATTGTGCAAACGATGTATTTACAAATAAGGTAATACATAAAGCTGTAAACACATAATGCTTTATGTTGCTAAGTGACTGAATACTGAATATTAAAAATTGCATACTTATAAGCTACCCTTTAGAAATTTCGTTTGTAAGTTCATTTTTATACAAATCTGTATATGGGAAATACTGTTTTAATTGCTCTCCAGATTTAATTATCCCATCGATAAGGCCTTGTTTAAAATTCCCAGATTTAAATTGCGTTTGAATAGCATTTTTAGTGCTTTCCCAAAACTCGTCAGACACGACGTTATTAATACCTTTGTCTCCATAGATAACAAAAGTTTTATCATCTATAGCTACGTATATTAAAACAGCGTTTTGAAGCTTCGTGTTGTCCATTTTTAAAGTGTAAAAAACGTCTAAAGCTCGAGCATCAGCATCATCTTTAGACGTTTTTTCTATATGAACACGTATTTCGCCAGAGGTGTTTAACTCGGCAATTCTAATAGCTTCAACAATGTCTTGTTCTTCACTGGCTTTTAAAAATGCTTCAACATCTGCCATTAAAACTCAACTTTTGGTGTGTTTTCACTGCCAGCAGCACTTTTAAATCTTGCCATTTCTTCAAAACCAAACATACTAGAGAACAGTTTTTGAGGGAATCTTTTTATTAATTTGTCATACTTGTTTACAGCATCATTAAATCTATCCCTAGATATGTTAATTCTATTTTCTGTTCCTTCTAGTTGAGATTGTAACTCTAAGAAGCTTTTGTCTGCTTTCAATTCTGGGTAGCGTTCTACAGTAACTAATAATTTAGATAACGCGCCGCTTAAACCTTGTTGCGCTTGTTGAAATTGAGTCATTTTTTCCGGAGTTAAATCTCCAGCATTAATGGTTGTTTTTGTGGCTTCAGATCGAGCTTTAATAACGCCTTCTAAAGTTCCTTTTTCGTGAGTAGCATATCCTTTTACAGTAGATACTAAGTTTGGAATTAAATCTGCACGGCGTTGGTAAGCACTTTCTACTTTGGACCATGCTGTTTTTGCATCTGCTTCATGCTCAACTGCGGTATTGTTAAATCCAGTTGCCCAAGAGTATGCTCCTATGGCTAATATGGCAATAATAATTAATGGTAGAAATTTTTTCATGATAAATAGTTTTAAATTTTTTGTTAATGGTTCTTAAGTTAGACTCATAACTTTGATAAAAGACTTGTTTTTAGAACTTTGTGTAAAAGAGGTGCTATTCTCTTTAAAATACTTAGAGATGCTCCTTTATTTTATTAAGCTGATTTTTAATGTTTTCTAATTTGCTTACAATTTCAAAATTACTCAACGTGTTTTTTTTTTCTTCTTTTAGATGTATTTTTGCACCTTCTAGAGTAAAACCACGTTCTTTTACAAGGTGATAAATGAGCTTAAGATTTTTTATATCTTCCGGAGTAAACTTTCTATTTCCTTTAGCATTTTTTTTAGGTTTTAGTACAGAGAATTCCTTTTCCCAAAATCTAATTAAAGAGGCGTTTACACCAAAAGCCTTAGCAACTTCTCCTATAGCGTAATATCTTTTTTCTGGTAGATCTATATACATTTAATCAAGAGATTGGTTTTCCATTGAAGCATGTTCTAATAATTTACTGAATTCTTCAGCAGTTAAACTGCCGTAGTAAAAATTTATAGGATTTATACGGTTACCATCTTTAGATATTTCGTAGTGCAAGTGTGGAGCTTCAGATCTGCCTGTACTGCCTACAAAACCAATCAAATCACCTCGCTTTACTTTTTGGTTCTTCTTAACATTGTATTTGTATAAATGTGCATATAAGCTAATGTAGCCGTAACCATGATCAATTCTAATATGACGGCCATAACCACTAGAACCAGAATCTGCACGAACAACAATGCCATCTCCAGATGCGTATATTGGTGTGCCTCTAGGCGCTGTAAAGTCCATGCCCCAATGCATTTTTCTTGCCTTGGTAAATGGATCAGATCGCATGCCGTAGCCAGAAGCCATTCGTGTTAAATCTTCATTGCTTACTGGTTGTATTGCAGGTATAGCAACTAAGAGTTTTTCTTTTTCTTCTGCAAGTTTTGCAATTTCTTCTAATGATTTTGATTGAACTACAATTTGTTTTTGAAGTATATCTATACGTTTATTACTTTCAATAATTAATTTAGAATTATCAAAACCTTCTAAGTTTTTATATCTATTAAGACCACCAAAGCCAGCTTTACGTTGCTCATCTGGTATAGGGTTTGCTTCAAAATAAACACGGTAAATATTATTGTCTCTATCTGCAATGTTATTTAAGACCGTTTCTGCCTCATCCATTTTTTTATTCAAAAAATCAAATTGAAGCTGGGCATATAGTAATTCACGCTTTAAGGCTTTTTCTTTAGGAGATTCTAAATAATGTCCAGCAATAAAAACAAACATAAACCCGAGCAAAGCAGAGGCCAAAAGGAATATAAATGTGTACTTAAAAGTAGTTCTTTTTTTACGCTCTATTTTTCGGTAAGAAAGCGATTCTGGATCGTAATAATATTTTACCTTACTCATTTCTTAAAATATACTATTTTTACATCTTAAATTTAGTAGTGAAACACTGCACGTTACATGCAAACAAACAAACCTACGAAAAAAATATTTTATCATTTATAATAATATTTCAATTGAAGGTTTTAGTAGTCCTAAATTTAAAATAAATTTGCAGTATAAATGTAGAGATTATTTATTCATCATAAATAATTGAATAGAAACAAGATTTATAATAAAATCACATGAAGTCACAAGATATCCGATCGCAGTTTTTAAGTTTTTTTGAAGAAAAGAAACACAGTATTGTACCATCTGCACCTATGGTTTTAAAAGATGATCCTACCTTAATGTTTGTTAATTCTGGTATGGCACCTTTTAAGGAGTTTTTCTTAGGGAATGCTGAACCAAAAAACAATCGTATTTCAGATTCTCAAAAGTGTTTACGTGTTTCTGGAAAACATAACGATTTAGAAGAGGTTGGTTATGATACCTATCACCATACTTTATTTGAAATGTTGGGTAATTGGAGTTTTGGAGATTATTTTAAAAAAGAAGCTATTGCTTGGGCTTGGGAACTTTTAGTTGATGTTTATGGTATAGATAAAGATATTCTTTATGTCACGGTTTATGAAGGTAGTGATGAAGATGGAATAAGTATGGATACCGAAGCTTATGATATTTGGAAACAATTTATATCCGAAGATCGTATTTTAAAAGGAAATAAAAAGGACAACTTTTGGGAAATGGGAGAGCAAGGTCCATGTGGACCTTGTAGTGAAATTCATGTTGATATTCGTTCGACAGAAGAAAAGGTAAAAATTGATGGTAAAAATTTAATAAATATGGATCATCCTCATGTTGTAGAAGTTTGGAACCTTGTATTCATGCAATATAATCGTAAAGCAAATGGATCGCTTGAAGAATTACCAAACAAACATATTGATACAGGAATGGGTTTTGAGCGTCTTTGTATGGTTTTACAAGGTGTGCAGTCTAATTATGATACCGATGTGTTTACACCAATTATTCGTGAGATAGAAACTATTACAGGTAAAAACTATGGAAAAAATGGGAAGGCAAATATTGCTATTCGTGTTATTTCAGATCATGTTCGCGCTGTAGCTTTTTCAATTGCGGATGGGCAGTTACCAAGTAATACTGGTGCTGGTTATGTGATTCGTAGAATTTTACGTCGTGCTGTACGTTATGGGTTTACTTTTTTAGATAAAAAGGAACCTTTTATTTATAGATTGGTTGATGTGTTGAGCAAAAAAATGGGGAAAGCTTTTCCAGAATTGAAAGCGCAAAAGCAACTTATTGAAAATGTTATAAAAGAAGAAGAACAATCGTTTTTAAGAACCTTAGATCAAGGATTGGTTTTATTAAATAGAATTGTTGATGAAACAAAAGGAGATACAGTTTCAGGAGAAAAAGCATTCGAATTATATGATACTTATGGCTTTCCAATAGATTTAACGGCTTTAATTCTTTCTGAAAAAGGATTGAATCTTGATGAAAAAGGATTTAATGAGCATTTAGAAAAACAAAAGAAGCGTTCTAGAGCAGCAAGCGAAATATCTACAGAAGATTGGACTATTTTAAATGATGATGCCGAAGAAGAGTTTGTTGGATATGATTTGCTAGAAGCAAATGTTAAGTTAACACGATACAGAAAAGTTGTTTCTAAAAAGGATGGTGAAATGTATCAAGTGGTTTTCAATTTAACACCATTTTATCCAGAAGGAGGTGGTCAGGTAGGAGATAAAGGATATTTAGAAGATGTATATGGAGATGTTGTTTACATTTTAGATACTAAAAAAGAGAGTAATGTTATTATCCATTTTACAAAGAATTTACCAAAACATCTAAACGAAAATTTTAAAGCTGTTGTAGATAGTAAACAGCGTTATAGAACTGAGTGTAATCATACAGCCACACATTTATTGCATCAAGCTTTAAGAGAGGTTCTAGGTGTGCACGTAGAGCAAAAAGGATCTTCTGTTCATTCTAAGTATTTACGTTTTGATTTTTCTCATTTTTCTAGATTAACTATTGAAGAATTACGTGATGTAGAAAATTTTGTTAATGCAAGAATAGAAGGGAGGTTGCCATTAATAGAAAAAAGAAATATACCTAAAGAAGAAGCTATTGCAGATGGAGCTATGAGTTTGTTTGGTGAAAAGTATGGAGATACGGTTAGAGCTATTCGTTTTGGACGATCTATAGAGCTCTGTGGTGGAACACATGTTGATAATACAGCAAACATTTGGCATTTTAAAATAGTGTCAGAAGGAGCAGTAGCATCTGGTATTCGTCGTATTGAAGCTATTACAAACGATGCAGTTAAAGATTTTTATTTTGAAAATAACCGCTCTTATTATGAAATGAAAGATTTACTTAATAATGCTAAAGAGCCTGTAAAAGCGCTTCAAAATTTGCAAAATGAAAACTCAAACTTAAAAAAGCAAATAGAAACTTTATTAAAGGATAAAGCTAAAAATATAAAAGGAGAACTTAAAAACGAATTAACAGAAATTAATGGGGTACAGTTTTTAGCTAAGAAATTAGATTTAGATGCTGGAGGAATTAAAGATATAGCATTTGAGTTAGGAAGTCAGTTTGATAATTTATTCTTAGTTTTTGGAACTGAACAAAAAGGAAAAGCTTTATTGTCCTGCTATATTTCTAAGGAGCTTGTAGCTAGTAAAGATTTAAATGCAGGGCTAGTGGTTCGCGAACTAGGAAAGTATATCCAAGGTGGCGGAGGCGGTCAGCCATTTTTTGCCACTGCAGGAGGTAAGAAACCAGAAGGGATTGATGAAGCTATAGAAAAAGCTAAAGATTATATAAGTTAAAAAATCATTCCTGTGAAAGCAGGAATCTTGTTAAATGAAACTTCAAACTATAATACCGTTAGAGAGACAGTCTAGTAATTTAATAGATTACCATTCTAACATTCTTTTGTTGGGCTCATGCTTTGTGGAGAATATAGGTGAGAAATTAGATTATTTTAAGTTTCAAAATATTCAAAACCCTTTAGGCGTATTATTTCAGCCTAAGGCTATCGAAGTGTTAATAGACAGGGCTTTAAAAGGGAGGAAATATACCGAAGACAATTTGTTTTTTCATAATGAACAATGGCATTGTTTTGATGCACACTCTAAATTGAGCCATAGTTCTAAAGGTGTTTTGTTAGAACAATTAAATCTAATCTTAGAAGAAACTAGAAAGCAAATACAACAAGCTTCACATATCATTATTACGTTGGGTACTTCGTGGGTTTATAAACATATTAAAACAGATACAATTGTAGCTAATTGCCATAAAGTACCGCAAAAGTTATTTGAAAAAAGATTATTATCTGTTGATGATATATCAGAATCTTTAAAAAATATTTTAAGTTTAATAAGAAGTGTAAAATATGATACTACTGTATTATTTACAGTGTCTCCAGTACGTCATATAAAAGATGGTTTTGTAGAAAATACACAAAGCAAGTCTCATTTAATCACAGCTATTCATAGGGTAGTAAAGAATAAATCTTTCTATTTTCCTTCATATGAAATTATGATGGATGAACTTCGTGATTATCGTTTTTATAAAGAAGATATGATTCACCCAAATGGGACGGCTATAAAATATATCTGGGAAAAATTAAAAACGGTTTGGATTACAGAAGCAGCATCAAAAACTATGTATGAAGTTGATGGTATTCAAAAAGGACTTCAGCACAAATCGTTTAACCCTGAATCTAAAGAGCATAAACAATTTCTAAAATCTATTGAAAAAAAGAAAGATAAGCTTAGAAATAAATATAACCACATTTCTTTGTAGTATTTTTATTTTATTAAGATAAAATTTAAGTAGACTGAAAATAGTTTTAAAGGCAGTATCTGTTTTGATTATATTGAGCATAGCATTATACTCTAATGATGATCAAAATGTAGAGAAAGAGTTTTTTACTGCCACCGTTGAAGCAAGTCAAAATTATAAAGCCACAAAAATTAGTGTTATACATATAAGTAGTTCTATTCGAATAAACGGAGAAGTTATGGGTAAAGGGGGAAAGTATGAATTTTGGTATTAAACATTATACAGGAGTTGATGTTTATAATATTGGAGATCGTTTAGATAATAAAAACTTTTTTAATTATACTTTTTCAGAAAATGTTAGTCTTAATCCTGAGGTAGTTGAAATTGGAGGAAATATCATTATGTAATATGTTTATAGCTTTGATTATTCTGAATAAATAATATCTATTAAAAATGGAAAGTTTAGAGCTGAATATGATTTTTAAAATTGAATATCCGTAATTAGGCATAATTATAAAAAAGACTTATTTTAGATAAAAAAATAAGGATGAATATTTTCAGTTTTACAGCCCATTTTGATAGTTAGGAGTCCTGTCGTAATCACTTTAAGGCAGAGCGAGATAAAATAGGAGTTGTCTGTAAAAGATGTGCTCACGATAGTCATTATTGGATAAAAAGTAAATGGAGTTATGAGTGTAAAAAATGCCGAAGTAGAAC
>CALKXS010000120.1 GCA_938003745.1 uncultured Algibacter sp. | reverse complement strand
GCCCGTTAGCGCCGATGGTACTACATTTGTGGGAGAGTAGGTCGTTGCCTTTTTTAATCCTCAACATTTATTTGTTGAGGATTTTTTTTGTTATTAAATTATTAAACCATCTGACTAGAGTATACTATTATGTGTTGATATAGAGATTCCTACTATTAAATACAAAGTGATGGTAATATGAACTAGACTTGTTGGTGAATAGTTTTTTATTAAGTTAAAATAATCACTTTTTATGATGGTATATTTTAATTATTATAGCTTAACTTCAACAGAAAGTCTACATTGCGAGAGTGGTAGAAGCGACATCCTTTTTATGATTTATAGGACTGAATTGACTATTTAAGAGATGATAGCCTGGAATTGCGATACTCTTTGTTAAGAAAATAATCTAATAAAAATTATAGCGAATAGAGTGTTTTTTATTTTTCTTAAAAACTCGCCCAATAAATTATTCTATTTATTATCTTGAAACTTTAAAAATCTACACTTTTTAATGGCTGTAAATACTGAACTTGATTTAGCGTGGGACTTTGTGAATAATACGGATAGGAACGTGTTTTTAACGGGGAAAGCGGGCACGGGTAAAACCACGTTTTTGCATAGACTTAAAATGCAAGGCTTAAAGCGTATGGTGGTGGTTGCTCCTACGGGTGTTGCGGCTATTAATGCTAAAGGGGTGACACTACACTCGTTTTTTCAGATGCCTTTTGGTCCTATTTTACCTGATGCCGATTTTAATGAGGGGAAGGGGTTTAATAGGAAATTTAACAAGACGAAAATCAATATTATTAAATCTATGGATTTATTGGT
Organism: uncultured Algibacter sp.; assembly: GCA_938003745.1. Lineage (GTDB taxonomy): Bacteria > Bacteroidota > Bacteroidia > Flavobacteriales > Flavobacteriaceae > Postechiella. The sequence continues at coordinate 5,149 of CALKXS010000120.1, read as the reverse complement.
TATTGATGAAATAAGTATGGTACGTGCCGATTTATTGGACGGTATTGATAAGACGTTACGCCGGTTTAGAAATAAAAATAAAGTGTTTGGTGGTGTGCAACTTTTAATGATTGGTGATTTGCAACAATTATCACCTGTTATTAAAGATGATGAGTGGCGATTATTAAGTAAATATTATAAAAATGGTTTCTTTTTTAGTAGTCATGCTTACTCGACATGTAATGCTATTACTGTTGAACTTAAACATATTTATAGACAAGATAACCCTACATTCATTAATATATTGAATGAGATAAGAAATAATGTGCTAACGCAAGCATCGGCAGATGAATTAAACAAACGCTATTTACCCGATTTTGTACCCGATAAGGGTGATGGTTATATTGCTTTAACCACACATAATAACAGAGCAGAAAAGACCAATTACGGCGAACTTGATAAATTAAAAACCAAAGCCAAAACCTATAAGGCTAGTGTAGAAGGGAAATTTCCTGAGTTTGCTTACCCAAATAAAGAGGCACTTTCTTTAAAAGTTGGTGCGCAGGTCATGTTTATTAAAAATGATAGCTCTGTTGAAAAGCGTTATTTTAATGGTAAAATTGGAAAGGTTATTTTATTGGATACCGATGAAGTGGTGGTTAAATGTCCTGATGATGATTTTAATATTATAACAACTCCAGAAATTTGGGAGAATATTAATTATACGGTAGATAAAGAAACCAATGCCATTATCGAAAATAAGATTGGGTCTTATACGCAAATACCTTTGCGATTGGCTTGGTCTATTACCATTCATAAAAGTCAAGGGTTAACATTTGAAAAAGCAATTATTGATGCACAGGGTGCTTTTGCTCACGGACAAACGTATGTGGCGCTTAGTAGGTGTAAATCTCTTGAGGGTTTGGTGCTTAAGAGTAAGATTGGTTCTAGCATGATTATTAGTGATGCGAATGTGATTTCGTTTAATAAAAATGCGGAGGAGAATCAGCCAGATGAAAGTGATTTACTTGAGAGCAAATCTGAATTTCAACTGAATTTAATTTCGGAAGTTTTTGAGTTTTATAAGTTTCTGTATCCTATTGGGCGTATTCTCGACTTGTATTATAAGAATAGAACGATTGTACAGGGTAATATTGAAGCGCCTTTACTTAAAATGAAAGATGGTATTGCTAATTTATTGAAGGTTAGTAATGGGTTTAAGGCACAATTAAGAACATTGTCGGGTTCAAACGAATCACCGGAGTTTAATGACGAGATTCAGGAGCGTTTTATTAAAGCGATTAACTATTTTGAAGCACAAGTTAATGAGCATATTAGTGAGCCTTTTAAAGCTTTAGGTTTTACCACAGATAATAAAGGGATTGAGAAAGATATTAATAAACTACTAGATAGTTTTGAAGAATTTTTGGCAACCAAGTTGCTCTATTTTTCGAGATTAAAAGATGGTTTTAAAGTTGATGAGTTTTTACGCTTACGCGCCAAATCTGTTTTTATGGCCAAAGAAAAACCGAAGAAGCCTAGAAAAGCAGTTATTGATGGGACAACGAATGTAGAGTTGTTTGAATTACTTCGTGTGCTTAGAAACGAAATTGCCCAAGAGAATGACTTAATACACTACCAGGTATTTACCCAGAAAGCACTATATGAGATGTGTGAAACCTTACCAACCAATAAGCAAGAATTGCTTAATGTTAATGGAATGGGGAAAACTCGCGTTGAAAAATATGGAACACGTATACTAACTGTTATTACAGAGTTTTGCGATGAAAATGATATTGAAACATCTCTCGATATTGATATTTTTGAAGCTGAAAAACCAAAGAAGAAGAGGGATACTAAAAAAATATCTTTAGAATTATTTAAATCTGGAAAAACTATAGAACAAATAGCAGATGAAAGGGAATTAAATGAAAATACTATTTCTGGACATTTAGCAAGTTTTATGTCGACTGGAGAAGTGAAAATAACAGATTTAATTTCTGAAATTCATTACGAAGAATTAAAGGCTATTATCCCTAAAAAGAAATTTGAAAATTTATCTGATTTGAAACATCAAGTGGATGATAAATACAGTTACGGTGATTTACGTTTGGTTTTAGATGATTTAAAGAAAAAGTAAAAGCGCCACCAATAAATTTATATTTAGGTGACGCCTTTTAAGTTTCTGAAAACATTCAGAATGATTATTTCACTAATCTCTAAGAATACTTCTAGAGATAACAATTTTTTGAATTTCTGACGTTCCTTCATAAATCTGAGTAATTTTTGCATCACGCATTAAACGCTCAACATGGTAATCTTTTACAAAACCATTACCCCCATGTATCTGTACAGCTTCAACAGTATGTTCCATAGCAACTTTTGATGCGTAAAGTTTTGCTACGGCACTAGATTTATCGTAATTAATGCCATTATCTTTTTCCCAAGCGGCCTTCATAACTAACATTCTTGTAGCTTCAATATCTGTATACATATCTGCTAATTTAAAAGCGATAGCTTGATGGTTGCATATTTCTGTTCCAAAAGCTTTACGTTCTTTAGAGTATTTTAAAGCTAGCTCATAAGCGCCTTGAGCAATACCAAGAGCTTGAGATGCAATACCAATGCGGCCTCCAGAAAGTGTTTTCATAGCAAATCTAAAACCAGAACCATTAACACCAATTCTATTTTCTTTAGGTATTTTCACATCATTAAATTGAAGCGTATGTGTATCACTGCCTCTTATTCCTAATTTATCTTCTTTCGGTCCAACGTGAAAACCTTCCATACCTTTTTCAACAATAAAGGCATTGATGCCATGAGATCCTTTATCTCTATCCGTTTGTGCAATTACAATATAAATTTCTGCCCTTCCGCCACTGGTAATCCAGTTTTTTGTTCCGTTTAAAAGATAATGGTCTCCTTGTTTTATTGCTGTCGTTTGTTGTGATGTTGCATCACTTCCGGCTTCTGGTTCGCTTAAACAAAATGCTCCAAGAACTTCACCGCTGGCAAGTTTTGTTAAATACTTTTGTTTTTGTTCTTCACTACCATAGGCTTCTAGCCCGTAGCAAACCAGTGAGTTATTAACAGAAACCATTACAGATGCCGAAGCATCAATTTTTGATAACTCCTCCATAATAAGCACATAAGATTTAGCATCCATACCGCTACCTCCATATTTAGGATCTACCATAATCCCCATGAAACCAAGTTCTCCCATTTTACGAACCAATTTTTCTGGGAACTCTTGTTTATTATCACGTTCAATAACCCCAGGAAGTAATTCGGTTTGAGCAAATTCGCGTGCTGCATCACGTATCATTATATGTTCTTCTGAAAGCGTAAAATCCATAAGTTGCAAAATCTGTTTTATAAAATATTATGAACAAATATAGGCTTTTAGTGTGATATTTTCAGTTAATATGATTATTTTTGTTTATATGATAAAAAATACTTACGAAGTTATTGGTGCTATGTCAGGAACTTCTCTCGACGGGGTGGATTTGGTTTTTGTTAGGTTTGAGTACACTAGCTCTTGGGTATTTAAAATTATACATGCAGAAACTGTTGAATATTCCGAGTTTTGGCATAATGTTTTAAAGCATTTAATATTCTATTCTTTAGAAGAATTAAAATCTATTGATGAAGACTACACGGTTTATTTAGCTGGAATAATTAAAAATTTTATACTAAAACATCAAATAAAGCACCCTGACGCTATTTGTTCTCATGGTCATACAGCATTACACCAACCAGAAAAAGAATTAACTTATCAAATAGGAAACTTACCAGTTTTAGCAAAAATTCTAAAAGAAACTATTGTATGTAATTTTAGAATACAAGATGTTGAATTAGGAGGTCAAGGTGCTCCGTTAGTTCCCATTGGAGATGCACTCTTGTTTTCTGAATATGATTATTGTTTAAATTTAGGCGGTTTCGCAAATATTTCAAATGATAAATTAGGAATAAGGGAAGCTTATGATATTTGCCCTATAAATATTGTATTAAATAAATATGCAGAGCAATTAGGTTTTAAATATGATGACGGAGGAAAAATTGCTGCTTCAGGAAATACTCTATTAGATTTAGAAACAAAATTAAACAGTTTATCTTTTTATAAAGAAATAGCACCTAAATCATTAGGCTTGGAATGGGTTAATACAAATATTCTTCCTTTAATTGAGAATCAAAAATATAATGAGAAAGATGTACTTAAAACTTTTTCAGACCATGTAGCAAATCAAATATCTAATGTTATAAAAGAAGGCTCTAAAGTTTTGGTTACTGGAGGAGGTGCTTATAATGATTATATTATTTCAAAAATTCAATCGAATAAAAATATTGATTTGATTATTCCAGAAAATGACTTAGTTGAGTTTAAAGAAGCTATAATTTTTGCATTTCTGGGGGTATTAAAGCTTAGGAATGAAGTTAATTGTTTAAAGAGTGTTACGGGAGCTTCCAAAAACCATAGTTCTGGGACAGTATATCTATCCTAAAAATAATGAAAATTAATTCCAAAGATTTTTTAGTTTTATATTTACTAATTGAGTTATACGCTTAGTTTCTATTTTATTTGATTTTGATAAATAGGTTTAATTTCAACCATCCTTTCAATTGTTTTATGAAATATATTAGTTTTAAATTGTGAGTTATTTATTATAAAGAAAAATTTATCAAAATAAGCTTAAATATGTCATTTACTTACATGTGTTAGGATGGCTTTAGCCATAACTTGACTTGCATAATTATGATATGCAATCGTTTAAAATTAGCTCTATTATTACTATAAATTTGCTTAGTACGCGACAAAGAATAACCTATTGATTTTTAATATGTTAATCATTAAATTACTAGTTTAAAATATTTATTTTTAGTATATTGAATAGATAATTCTGACTTGTTTCTCTAATGAATAAAACCAATGTTATCACTAAAAATAGTGAATTAACTCGTGTCCTTAACACTCATTTACAAGGAAAAATAAATTTAGCGCGATTAAAGCTGATTTCACATTTTGTAATCACCCTATGCAAAGTACAAACAGTTACTTTTGAAAAGCTAGCTAATGCTTTTGATACCTAATCTAGATGTGAATCCTCTTTAAGACGCATACAGCGCTTTATTGCTAATTACAGTTTAGATGCAGACCTTATTGCTCGTCTTG
>CALKXS010000119.1 GCA_938003745.1 uncultured Algibacter sp. | reverse complement strand
TGGTAACTATTGTTGCTGAGAAGACAGGATATCCAGCCGAAGTATTGGACTTGGATGCGCCTTTAGAGTCTGGATTGGGAATAGATTCAATTAAGCGTGTAGAAATTCTTTCAGCATTACAGCAAAAGTTTTCTGAGCTTAGAAATGTAGATACTACAGAGCTAGCCAAAATGAATACGCTTAATGAAATTCTAGAATATTCTTCCAAGGAACTTTCAGGAAATACTGTAGCACCAGAAATAGCTATTAAAAAAAAAAGCTTGATTTAGAAAGATACAATGTTGTAAAGAAGTATAAAAAAAGAGCTGGTTTTGTCCATCCAGTTATAAAAAACATTGATAGGGTACTTATTATTTCGAAGCCTAAATCTTTACTTAAAGATCAGCTTAAAAATGTTTTTGACGCTCATAAAATAACAGTAGTAGAAAGTACCTCGTACGAAAAAGGACATGGATATGTAATTGATATTACAGGTGTAAATAATTTAAAACAAAAAAACGCATTAGAAACTAATTTTAAACAATTTAAAAATGCTAGAGAATTCGCACTAGATGAAAATAAAGCAATGTATATAAATGTTAACCATACAAATTGGGAATCTATTCAAAATACCTTAAAGGCAGGCGTATTTGGACTGGTTAAAACGGCTTCTATTGAGTGGGAAAATACCTATGTTAAAGGAATCGGAATAGAGAACCCTGATCTCAATCAAGACTTGTTAGCTACAGAGATTTATAATGAAATGGTGTATGGTGATTTAAGTTCTGAAGTGTTCTTAGATGATCAAGTAAAGCGCTATACTCTAGAGACTGTTTTTACAACAGCTAATAAAAACAGTGAGAAATCTTTGAGCAATAACGATGTGGTTTTAGTGAGTGGAGGTGCTAAAGGGGTAACTTCAGATTGTATCGTTGAATTGGCTAAAATACATCCCGTAAATTTTGCTTTACTAGGAAGAACACCTATAAGTGATGAACCAGAAGAGTTGATGCATGCAAAAGACGAAGTATCTTTAAAAACAGCTGTTATTAAACAGAAACAAGTACTAGGCGAACCAGTTGTTCTTAATGAAATTGGAAGAGAAGTAAACAAAGTCTTATCTAATCGAGAAATTAAGACTACTATTAGTCGTTTAAAAGATCTTGGAGCAAACGTAATGTATTATCCTGTTGATGTTACGAATAAAGAGGAGGTGTATAACCTAACTCGTAATGTAATTAAAGATTTAGGACCAATTACTGGTTTAATTCACGGTGCCGGTGTTTTGGCTGATAGGTTAATTGTCGATAAAACAGATGATCAGTTTTTACGTGTATTTGATACTAAAGTAAAAGGTTTTTTAAACCTATTAGAAGCTACCGAAGATCAAGCATTAACACATATTTGCTGTTTCTCATCTGTAGCTGGTCGATTTGGAAACAAAGGACAGGTCGATTACAGTATGGCCAATGAAGTTTTAAATAAAATGTCAATATACCTTCAGCAAAAAAAAGGCAATCAATGTATTGTAAAATCTTTGAATTGGGGTCCTTGGGATGGAGGTATGGTTACCGAAGGATTAAAAGCTCATTTTTTAAACTTAGGAATAGAACCTATTGATAGAGAACAAGGTGCAACCGCTTTTGTTCAAGAGTTTTTATCCAATGAAAATACTACGGAAGTAGTGCTTGGGAATGGCTTAGAAAATTGGCGAAATTTATTACCCCAAAAAGAGTCATTTAAACTGTTGGTAAATGAAATATCATTACCCATAATTGCAGACCATATTATAGAAGGAGTACCTGTAATGCCTATGGCATCGATTGTTAAAAAAGCACATGACTTAGTAAGTGCAAAATTTGGTTTTGATGCGTATATACAGATTAAGAATCTTCAGGTAACGAATGCATTAAAATTGGTTAATTATTTTGAAAAAGGGGACTGGATTTCTTTTCAGGTGAATAAATTAGATGCTGATAAACTTGAGATTGAAGTAAAAGAAGCGAATGAAAAACTAAATTATAAATTTGAGGTTCATTCGTTGACTTCAATCGCCATACCCGATAGACAAATAGTAGTAAATGCAGAAGCTTGGAATTGGAATTCGCGTATTATTTACAAAGAAAAATTATTCCACACAGGAAGCTTTAAGGTTATTAAAGGTACAATAGATTTTTCTGAGTCCGGTGGAAGTTGCTTACTGAAAAAACTTCCTGATCAAAACTTGGCTTATGTTCAAATATTAGATGCAGCACTTCAACTTAGTGTGTTGTGGGTTTCTAAAATTTATGGTATTGATTCCTTGCCCATGACTTTTGAGTCTTTAAATCAATTTGAGCCGATACAAAAAAACACCAACTATCAATGTCAATTAATAATTAGTAGAACTTCTAATTTAGAAACAGTCGCTGATGTGCAAATTATTGATGAGAAGCAAAAAATAGTAGTGATGGATCTAAATAAATTAAAAGTATTTGCATATAAACTAGCTTAACCTATGAAAACATTTTCTCCAATTGCTATAGTAGGTCAAGGATGTGTTTTTCCAGACGCTAATACTCCTCAGAGTTTTTTGAAAAACTTATTTAAGGAAAAGATTTCTATAAGTAACGCAACAGAAGAAGAATGGAATGTTTTTTTTGATACAATCATTAATCCCTCTAAGACCTATAAAGCAAATACAGCTTGGCATGCTAGAGGGGGAATCATACGAGATTTTAAACCTTCTTTTAAGCAAAACTCAAAATTATATAATGAATTTAAAGATTTAGGAGATATATTTCAGTGGAGTTTACATGCGGTACATCAGGCTTTAGTCTCAGCTAAAGTCACAGATAAAACTATTTTAGAGACGACAGGTTTGGTGATGGGTAATTTGTCTTACCCCACTCAAGAGTATTCAGATATATTGAGTGACATAACGCTTAGTAATTTGGGTTTTTCTACCAAATCACACAATCCTCTCAACCGTTTTTCTTCTGGACTACCAGCTATAAAAGTGGCAAATGCGTTGGGTTTAAAAAAAGGTGGTTATTCTCTAGATGCTGCTTGTTCTAGCTCTTTGTATGCTATAAAACTTGCTGTTGACGAGTTACATTCTATGAAAGCCGATATGATGATTGCAGGAGGAGTTTCTGCTTCTGATCATTTGTTTTTAAATCTAGGATTTACTGCTTTAAACGCATTGAGCTTGCAGGGAAAAAGTAGACCATTTCATAAAGAGGCAGATGGATTAATTCCATCTCAAGGTGCAGCAGCTTTGGTATTGAAACGTTTGGAAGATGCCGAAAGAGATGGAGATACAATTTTAGGAGTAATTAGAGGAATTGGATTATCTAATGATGGTAAAAGTGGAGGCTTTTTAGCACCTTCGGTAGAAGGGCAAATTACCGCTATGAAACAAGCTTTAAGTACCGCATCTATTTTACCAAAAGAAGTGTCTTTTATAGAATGTCATGCTACAGGAACTCAAAAAGGTGATGAACTTGAATTACAAAGTGTTTCCAACGTATATGGAAAAAACAAAGACTTACTTATAGGTTCTTTAAAATCGAACTTAGGGCATTCAATTACTGCTTCTGGAATGGCAGGAGTAATCAAACTTCTAGGGGCTTTTAAAGCTAACTGTATCCCAGGTACGGTAGGAGTTGATGGAGAAACATCAATAGCTAAAAAGTATAATTTTATAGTACATAACAAGAATATAGATTGGCCTAAAGGCAAGCGAAAAATTGGCGCAGTTAGTAATTTTGGTTTTGGAGGGAATAATGCTCACATTTTAATTGAAGCGTATGAAAAAGGTACAAACTATTCTGTTCCAAAAACAAAAAAGAAACGTTCTAAAGTTGCTGTGGTTGCGTTAGATTTACAGACAGAATCTTTTGCTTCTATAGATGATTATTACCTTAAAAAAACAGCCAAAGACTCCCTTGAAAAAGTAGCATTTAAAATAGATGCTTTAGGTTTTCCTCCAAATGATTTAAAACTATCTGTAGGGCAACAAACATTGGTCTATAATTCTGTGAAAAAAATATTAGAAAATAAAAAATTTTCTAAGGATAAAACAGGAGTGTTTGTTGGAATGAGTGCACAAGAAATAGCCAGCTATGAATCACTTAAAGCTAGGTTAGATTATCATTTGTCGTTAGAAAATATAGAAAACAAAGAAATTTGGTTAGAGCAAGCCAAAACACAAATAAGTTCTGAACTTATTCCAGGTAAAGTTTTTGGTACAATGCCTAATATTCATGCCAACAGAATCAATAACTTTTTTGATATTACGAATATGGGTTTTACTATTTCTGCAGAAGAATTGTCAGGAGATAGAGCTTTAAAAATCGCTATAGATAATATAAGTAATGGAATATTAGAAACCGCAGTAGTAAGTGCTTCAGATGTGCCTCAAGAAATTACACATCGTCACACGAGTAAAACAATTCATCAAGAAGAACCGGGAGTGGTAAGTTTGCTTTTAAAAAGTGAAGCTGCAGCTATAAATGATGGTGATACTATTTTAGCTTGGATTGATGTAGCTGATGTCGAAAAACCGAAAGGAAAAGTAATTGTTTGGGAAGAAGATAATATTTCCTATCCACATGTGGCTAAGGGACTGGTAAATATTGTGAAGGCAATTAAAATGACTACGCATTATTCAAATCCTGAAAGTTTGTTGAATTTTAAAGACATTAAAAGTCAAAAGGTTTGGGTTAAAAATAATTCACAGTTTGGTGATGCTTTAGCATTTAACATTGAACCCTATAAAGAGGCTAATACTACATTGGCTACTGATGTACGTGTATATCCTTTTGCAGGAAGCACGGTTGCATGTATGAAAAAACTCCTTAGAAAAAAGCGAATCTCTCAAAAAGGGAAAGTGCGTTTAGCTATTGTTTGTGTCCCTTCAAAATTGGAGACTCATATAGAGTTTTTAGAAAGTTTAGATTTAAAAACGTTAAAGACAGGCTGGATAAATCCGAATGTTTATTTCTGCAAAGAAGCGCCGAAAGGAGAAGTTGCTTTTGCATTTACTGGGTCTGCAGCGGCATACAAAAGAAATGGTATAGACTTTTTAAAGAGTTATTCTAATATTATTCAGAAGTTAGTCTCAGAAGAAAAAATAACTCCAGATTTGCTAGACTGGATTGTTAATGATGATAAGCTTGATTCCCCGTTTAATCATTTGGTGACAACACATTTACTATCCCTTTGTCATGCTGAATTTTCGCAACAACATTTAAATATAAAACCTGATGCTGTATTAGGTATATCTGCAGGAGAAACGAATTCTATTTACGCTACAGGAATTTGGAAAGATAATAAACGCTTTTTTGAGGAAGATGCTTTTAAACGTTTATATGATATTCATTTGGCCGGAAAATTTGAGGCAGTTAAAAAGTATTGGAAGACGGATGAAAAGATAGATTGGAAACAATGGATAATTATTGGAGATCTTGATCATTGTAAAGAATTGATTAAAGACAATAATCGTGTATTTATAGGTATTATTAATACAAATGAGAACTTTTTGATTTGTGGTGATCAAAAAAGCTGTATTCAAGTAATTGAAAAGTTAAATCCCTCTGTGGCAGCGCCAATTAATCATGATTTTGTATGCCATTGTCCTCCGTTATTTCCTGTAGAAAAAGTATGGTATGATTTGCATAAAGCAAAAACGTCTGGTCCTGGTGAAATTAGATACTATGCAGCTCATTTTGGAGGACAATATATTCCAACAGAAGAGAATGTTGCCGAAGCGCTTACAGGTTGTGCTACAAGAACGATTAATTTCCCAAAAGTAGTAAACGAAGCTTGGAAGGATGGGATTCGTATATTTGTAGAGCATGGGCCGAGAAATAGTTTATCGGGTTATATTAGTGATATTCTTAAAGGGAAAGAACATTATGTAGTTTCATTGGACAAGCAAGGTGAGAATAGTATGAAGCAAATACTATTGTCCACAGCTCAACTTTGGACATATAATATTGCAGAATTACCGAATCATTTTATAGGAAATTTTGAATCAAATGTTTCTACAATGACATTTCCTGTAGTGCATCCATTATTAAAATTACCTCCACTAACTATTAATAAAACAATGTATTCAATAAAAGAATCTTCTATATCTATAAACCCTGAATGTAATCATCAAACAATGCATAGTAAATTAAATATATATGCAGAAAAAATGTTGGCTCCAAATATCGATACTTTTGAAAGTGTTGATTTTGTATCTCCAGAAGAAAAATCACAACCTAATATATCAGAAACAGTGAACGTTTCTGAACAAACCGTATTTGAGACTGAGCCAATGCTTTCGTCTTATGATATGTTAGTTAATAACAGAATTCAGTTTTCTAAATTGATGCATAAATCGCATACCAATTATATGCAAGTCATGCAACGTTTGAGACAGTCGTTAATTCAAAGGAAAGTAGATTTTAAGCAAAACAATGTAGTAAATACAACTGCCCCAGTTATTGCTCCTACACCTATAAGATTAACGCCTCCTGATGAATATAAAGAAACATCTCCATTACAAAATTTTAAGGATACAAATCAATTTTTAATAAAAAATAATTTACCTGGTCCCAAGTTTAATAGAAGGCAGTTGGAGCATTTATCATCTGGAAAAATATCTCAAGTATTTGGACCTTTATTTGAGCAGCAAGACCAGTATGATATTCAGGTAAGAATGCCACAACCACCACTGTTATTGTGTGATCGTGTAACTGGAATTCAAGGAGAGCCAGGAACATTGAAAACTGGAGTTATGTGGACAGAAACTGATGTTACTGAAGGTAGCTGGTATCTACACAATAACCGTATGCCTGCAGGAGTTTTTATTGAAGCTGGGCAAGCAGACCTTTTACTAATTTCTTGGTTGGGAATAGATTTTAAAAATAAAGGAGAACGTGCTTATCGATTGTTGGGTTGTGAACTTACTTTTCATAATGAATTACCTAAAGTGGGAGAAACTCTAAAATATGAGATTCATATAGATGGCTATGCGAATAATGGAGATATTACCTTATTCTTTTTTCATTATGACTGCTGGGTGAATAATGAGCTTAAAATTTCTGTGCGTAGTGGACAAGCAGGTTTCTTTACCAAACAAGAGTTAAAAGAGTCTGCTGGGGTTATTTGGAATCAAACGGAAGCAGAATATACTGGGAATAAAGATTGGACTTTGCCAGCAAGAACATCTAAAAATAGTTATACAGAAGAAGATGTGCTAGCTTATACGAATGGTGATATGATAGGTTGCTTTGGTGATGTATTGTTTATGACACAAACACATACACGAACGCCAAGGTCTTCCAATGATAAAATGAATTTTATCCAAACTGTTCCTGTTTTAGATTTTGAAGGAGGACCTTCAGGAAGGGGTTATATGCGATCAGTATGGAAAGTGAGTCCAGATGACTGGTTCTTTAAAGGTCATTTTAAGAATGATGAATGTATGCCTGGAACGCTAATGGCAGAAGCTTGTTTACAAATGATGTCGTTTTATATGGTGGGAGCAGGTTTAACTACCGATAAAGATGGTTGGCGTTTTGAACCTGTTTCCAAAGAGAAATTAAAATTTATTTGTCGTGGACAGGTTACTCCAACATCAAAAGACATAATCTATGAGATTTTTGTAACTCGCATAGAAATGGAGCCTACTCCAGTAATGTATGCTCACGTTATGTGTACTGTAGATGGTGAACTTAAGGCCTTTTTATGTGAAAATATGGGGTTGAGATTAGTGATAGATTGGCCTATAACTTCGAATCAAGACCAATTACTAGAAACAAGCTTATTAAAACCCTCGGCTAGCTATGAAGGATTTAATTTTGATAAAAATTCAATTATAAATGCTACTATGGGGCCTCCCGACAAAGCATTTGGACCTTTGTATGAAGATCAAAATTATACTATCCCTACACCAAGGCTTCCTTTAGAGCCATACTTGTGTGTGCATAATATTCAAAGACTTTCGGGTATTCCAGGTGATCCTTTTTATAAATTTTCTTTGGTTGCGGAATATGAAATACAGCCAAATGCCTGGTATTTTAGAGACAATAAGGAAAAAATTATGCCTTATGCAGTGCTTATGGAAATAGGGTTGCAACCCTGTGGTTGGTTAAGCACTTATTATTGTAACTCATTAATTAAAAATAAACATTTACTATATAGAAATTTAGACGGAAATGCTACACAATATTTTAATGTTACGCCTTTATATAAGACAATTGAAACACATGTGAAAGTGATAAGTTCTTCGGTATTAGGGGCTACTATTCTTATTTCTTTTGATGTCCAATGCTTCATCGATGGCGAATTATTATTAGAGATGAATACTGGGTTTGGCTATTTTGAGCCTGAAAGTATGATTAGTCAAAAAGGACATACTATTACTGATGAAGAAAAGAAGTTATTAGCATTAAGTAATAATGTGACGATTCCTCTTAAGGAACTTCCTAAAAACCCTCAGATACAATTGTCTGCTTCCAATATGCAATTGATGATTGATCGGGTTATCTATTTTGATAAAGAGCAAGGCACATCTGCTAAAGGATATATTCGAGCAGAAAAAGATGTCCATCCATCAGATTGGTATTTTAAAGCACATTTTTATTCAGACCCTGTTCAACCAGGTTCATTGGGAATTGAAGCTATTATTCAATTAATTCAATCTTATTTGATGCTATCCAACACTTATTGGAAGGGTGAATCTTTAGAATTTGAACCTATTTTATTAGGTGAAGAAACGGAGTGGCATTATAGAGGGCAGGTAGTCCCTAAAGATAAATTAGTGATTGTTGATTTTGAGGTTAAAGAAGAAACTTTAAATGATACTGAACACCGTGTTTTTGGTGAAGCTAGATTATGGGTAAATGGTCTTAAAATTTATCATTGCCCAAAAATTGGATGTAAGGTTAGAAAAGTATATTAAATGATATCAGGGACACTTAAAGTATAGTGTTTTGTATATAATCAAAAAATAAATAATATGAAAAATGCAACTCATACTCTAAAAGGAAAAGCATCAGATGTTCTTCCTGGACCTCCCAAAAAACCTTTTTTTGGGAACTTTTTGCAATTAAGGACTGCTAGAAAAGAATTTAGATTTCATCATGTTCTAGAAAAATGGGCTGGAGAATATGGCGATGTTTACCAAATAGGCATTTTTGGAAAAGATTATTTCATTATTTCAGATTACGAAGTGGCTAGAGAGATTTTAAGTCGTCGTCCAGGAGATATCAGAAGGCGTATTGTTATGGAAGATGCCGCTGATGAGATGGGGTTAAATGGTTTGTTTACAAGCGATGGAAAGCGATGGAAGACACAGCGACATTTGACTATAAAAGCACTTTCTAGTAATTATTTAGAAGCTTTTTTACCGACACTGCTCAGAGTAACCAATCGTTTAGTTGATAAATGGGATGACATGGCGTCTACAGATAAATTAATCGATGTAGTGGATGAAACTAAAGCGTATTCTGCGGATTTAATGTCTAATATGGTTTTTGGTTTTGATATGAATACCTTAGGACTCGAAAATAAAGAAGAAATTATAAAAAACCATTTCAATAGAATTTTCCCACAGTTCTATAAACGAATAAATTCTCCATTTTTTTCGTATTGGAAGTATTTTAAAATGCCTGTAGATCATAAGCTTCATACTTCGTTAAAGGCAATTAAAAAAATTTTTTATGAAGTTACGGATCAAACTAGAGAGAGATTTAAGGAAGATCCTGATGATGCATTACATCCTAAAAGTATGGTAGAAGCCATGGTACTGGCTAAAGATGAACATGACCAACCCTACTCTAACGAAGAAATTTTTGCTAATGTTTTTTCAGTATTGCTGGCAGGAGAAGATGCAGTTGGGAACACTATTGGCTGGACTCTTAATTTTATTTCAGATCATCCAGAAGTGCAAAAAAAAATACAAGAAGAGGTGGATGAAAAACTTGCTGATGGTGTTGCTTTTGAAGAATACGACTTTGATTATTGGAATAAAAACTTTAAATACATAGAAGCTGTATTGACGGAATCTATGCGTATAAAACCCATTGCTCCTTTGGCATCAATGCAAGCATCTCGCGATGTTGAAATTAATGGGGTGAACTACGATAAGCATGCTACCTTTTTGTTATTGCCTAAAGTGTTTTTTAATAAGGAAAAACATTTCTTTCAAGCCGATAAATTTATACCAGAGCGTTGGCTAATTGATAAAGAAAATAAGAAAGATGTGTCTGGATGCCCTTTTCATCAAGAGGGTGTTCATAATGAAAAGGCATACATGCCATTTGGGCATGGACCGCGTTATTGTGCGGGAAGTAAATTAGCGATGTTTGAGATGAAAGTCTTGTTTGCTATTATTTGTAAGAAATATGAAGTCAACAAGAAAAAACCAGTGAAAGAAGTAAAAGAGAAATTAACACTTTTAATGGAGCCTAGTAATTGCTTTATAGAGTTGTCGTCACGTAATTAATATTATAGCCTGTTATACGTTAAAAAATGATTAGTCAAATAATTAATACGCTATGAGTATAATTTCGAATGTGCTTTTTACTACAGCACAAACTATTCCTTTTGGAGAAGAACTATCGGTTAATATTATGCCAGATATAAATTGTCTATGGGGAGAGTTAACCTATACGGGTAGACCATCAATGAGAATGAGTTTACTTGATGATATAGCAGAATCTCAAAGGATGATAAATAAAATTTTAGATGCTACAGCTGCAAATGTAAATTTGCCTCAATTCAAATATCAGGTAGTTAGTTCTAATACTCTAGGAGCGTTTAACTATGGAGGAGATTTGGCTCTATTTAGAGAATGCATAAATAGTAACAATAGAGCACTTATGTCTAAATATGCTAAAGCTTGTATAGATGTACTATATCCAATGGCTAGAGGTTATAACGACCGCCTTTTAACTATTTCATTAGTACAAGGGGATGCCTTGGGGGGTGGTTTTGAAGCAGCACTTGCTAATGATATAATTGTGGCTGAGGAAGGTTCCAGATTTGGGTTTCCTGAAATGATGTTTGGCATGTTTCCAGGAATGGGAGCCGTCAGTTTCTTATGCAAAAGAATAGAATTATCAGAAGCCAAAAAGATGATTGTTAATGCCGAGATATATACTGTAGATGAAATGTATGAAAAAGGAGTAGTTGATTACGTCGTTCCAAAAGGAACAGGAAGAGAAAAAGTGTATTCTTTAATAAATGAATATAATACTAGAGAGGCTAGTCATTTTGGTTTAAAGAAAGCGATTACAAGAAAGTTTCCCATTACATACAGTGAACTGATTGATATAACAAATATTTGGGTGGATACAGCAATGAGTATTAGTCAAAATAATATGAGTATGCTTGAATATATTCTCAACGAACAACTTATGAAGTGGGAAAAAAACTAAAATGTGAACAAGTTCAGATAGATTTCATAGATGACATATCATGTATCTGGATAAGGACAGATTACAAAGGATGTCCATCTATGAAATTATCTTTTCTCGCAGAAATGACTGAAGCTCAAAAGAACATTAGAAATGTATTAGATAACCCTACTGAAATTAATAAATTTAAATATCATGTTTGGAGTTCGAAGACATCAGGTGTTTTTAGTCATGGCATAGATTTAGCTTATTTTTTAGAAGCTTTAAGATTAAAAGATAAATCAAAATTTGTAAATTATACCAAAGCCTGTATTAATTCCCTTTACCCTATTGCTACAGGTTTTGAAGATAGGGTTATTACTATATCATTAGTTCAGGGAGATGCATTAGGGCTAGGGTTTGAAACCGCATTAGCTAGTGATTTAATCGTTGCTGAAGAAAGTGCAAGATTTGGATTTCCTGAAATGATGTTCAATATGCTTCCTGGGATGGTTTCTATGAGCTTTTTAACCCAAAAAGTAGCATTGCCAGTAATAAAAGGCATAATAGCGAATAATAAAATGTATACAGCTAAAGAACTAGAAAAAATGGGGATTGTAGATTTAGTAGTACCAGATGGGCAAGGAGATTCTGCTGTAATACATTTAATTAGACAATATAGTACTCGCGAAGCAGGACATTTTGGGTTAAAAAAAGCTTTCAGAAGAAAATATCCTATGGATTATAATGAGCTTATTGATATAGCTGATATATGGGTGGAATCTGCCATGAGAATGGATAACAAAAACATAAAAATGCTAGAATTCATACTACAAGAACAAAGAAAAATCTGGGAAAAAGATATCATGGATGTTTAAGTTGGATAAGATAATAGGTTTTGTAAAAGTATATAGCTATCCATTTCTATAGGTTTGGATACATTAAAGTCTATAGTATTACGAAAGGCCAAATGACATTTAAATTGATTATTTAATTTAATTTCTTTGAGATAGAAGTTAGAATCATTTATAGAAGTATAATTATCTATAACTTCGAAAGAGGTTAATGGAATAGAAAATCCTCCTCCGTGTGACTTAAGTACAGATTCTTTTTTTGTCCAATAGTCAAAAAAAGCATTGCTTTTTTTAGCTGAATTGATTTGTTTCCATTCTCTGTTTGTCATTTGAATTTTGAAATCTTCGATTCTAATTTTTCTTATAAGCTCTACATCTATACCTATTTCACAGGTGTTGGAAATTGCGGTCACAACGATATTTTGGGAATGTGAAATATTAAACTCTATAGACTTATCTTTAAAATAAGGTTTCGAATTATTAGTATAAATAATATCCTTTTGATGAAAATTACCTTCAAATTTTCTTAATCCATATTCTAAAAGTAATCTACCTAAAAGTGATAACTGTGCATCTTGCCATCTTTTATATTTTAGAAGTTTTTTAGAGTAATTTTTTGGGGATCTAGATAATATATTTAATAATAATTTATCGTGTCTATCTTTGTTAATATATGTATAATATATACGGGTCATAAATTAGGGTTAGAGTTTAATTAGCTACATACAATTTATGAAATTTTCTATTAATCTCTATTATATATTTAAAGAGAGATGTCCAGTTCTCGTTACTAAACAGGACAGGTCAGTATCATCTCTGACCTTTTCTTTTTCTTCCTGTTTTGAATCCTTTGATATACTTGATGTTAGATTGAAGGAAGCGTTTACATTATCGGTTAGATATTATCTATTTCTAGGTTTACTTTTAAACCATTAGGGAACACGAATTTTTGAATTATCAATTTAGATTCAACATCGTTTGAGCCTATATATTACTTATGTTTATCGAAGCCTCAACGGGTTTTTCAATAAAATTATCAAGGTTAGATATTCTGGAAATAGAATTTTTAGATTTGGCTCATAAAACAGAAATGTCAGAAAGTAATTTGTTCTCAATCATTTTAGAATCATTAGACGTGTAAAAATTTACTTTCTAATTTTTCAATTTCTGAACTAATAGAGTTCTCTCTTTTCAATAGATTCTTTAATTTACACTGGTAAACATTTTTATGGACTTGCAACAAAAAGTTGGACAATTAATTGCGAGATTTAAGCAGCTACATTTTGTTTATACATTTTTGTTTTAGATTCGTTAATAGTTTTATATCCTAAAGTTGAGTGTATTCTTCTTTTATTGTACCAAGTTT
>CALKXS010000118.1 GCA_938003745.1 uncultured Algibacter sp. | reverse complement strand
CTTTCTACAATAGTTCCAATAGCGGATTTATGCCCTTTACCAATGACTAAATCGCCTTCCCAATGTCCAATTTCTTTTCTTAGTTCAATATGCTTAGGTCTATTATCTATACTGACTTGGTTTATTATTTTAGAGCCTGTTACTCGTTTCTTTTTAACAGGTCTACGACGCGTTTTTTTACGAACAAGTAATTGTATTAGTTTTTTATTTAAATTTCCTTGAGGGGTTAAATATATGTGTCTATAAATAGCATCATGAGAAATAGACATAATTTTATGATTAAGCTATTCAATTTTGATTCTTCCGGCAATTTGTTTAGGAGTCCACTGATTTAAAAGTCCTTTATATACATAAAATTTAAGATTTTATGTTGCTATTTTGTCAAGATTTCTTTTGTTTAAATAATCATCTTTGGCAGCCCAAAAAGCAATATCAGCAGAGTAATCTTTCCTATAATTTTCTCCCCATTTTTTTAATTCTCTGGATATTGTAGACCTTGCTCTAGAAAGAGTTTTAGAGATGTGAGATTGAGTCTTATTTTCCTTTAATAAAGTCTCTATGATGATTCTTTCTTTAAGAGATAATTTTCGATGTTTTATTTTACTCATTTTACAAATCTATAATCTTGATTTGTTGCGTTAATTTATTGAATAGAGCTATTGGACTAACTGTAGGTTATGTCGCTGCAACACCAAGTATATTAAGCTTACTTCATAGCTGTACAAGCACAAAAAACCTGGGTTCCTAATTTCATATCTATTGATCAAGGCATTGTTTTAAGGCATTTGGTTGACTTAATACTACCCTCTACTAAAGAAAGCCCCGATGCATTAGATGTTAATGTCCCTGAATTTATTGATTTATATATTCAAAAAGCATATAACACTAAAGAATAAGAAAAATTCAAAAAAGGAATGAACACTGTTCTAAACGCTTTAAATATCCCTGAAGAAGGCCCACAAAAATTAACAACAGAAGACTACGACACCTTACTAGTTAAATATTTAAAAACAACAAAATCTCAACAAAAGGCGTTTTAGCTTATGACCCAATCCCTGGAGTAGCTAAAGGATGTATTTCTGTTGACGAAGCCACCAAAGGCAAAGCATGGTCTTTATAAAATAAAAAAGTACAATGACAAAAATTTTAAAAACACTTTCACTCCTACTCTGCATCATCTTTTTATATAATTGCAAAGGCACAAAAGACACATCTCAAAACACAAAAAAGGAACAATGGGTAAATCTACTTTCTAGAAATGATCTTAAAGATTGGATTGTTAAGATTAAAGGACAAGAAGTTGGTGTAAACTACAAAAGCACTTTTCAAGTTGAAAACGGCATCTTAAAAGTAAATTATGATGAATACAACAATACATTCAATAGAACTTTTGGACATATCTATTACAAAAAACCGTTCTCAAATTACAAATTCAAAATGGATTACCGTTTTGTAGGGGAGCAATTAGGAGATGGAGAAGGTTGGGCAAAAAGGAATAGTGGTATCATGATTCATTGTGAAGACCCAAAAAACATTGGATTAGACCAAAACTTCCCTATTTCTATAGAAGTTCAATTATTAGGAGGTAACGGTACAGGTGAGCGTGCCACAGCTAACCTATGTACACCAGGAACACATGTTGAAATAGATGGAGAATTAAAAAAGCAACATTGCATGGATTCATCATCAAAAGCGTTTCATGGTGAACAATGGGTTCATATTGAAATTGAAGTTAGAAATGACTCTATTATTAAACATTTTATAAACGGAGAAGAAGTAATGAGTTACTCAAAACCTCAATTTGGTGGCAAAGTAGACTACAATCCTGAGTTCTGGAAAAACAAAGCAGGTCAACCTTTAAAAGAAGGCTATATTTCTCTACAAAGTGAGAGTCATCCAGTTGAGTTCAAAAATATTGAAATTTTAGAATTAAAATAAATTAACTTAACGCTTTATGAAAAGAAGGTCATTTATAAAAAAAGGTACTGCAGCAGCGTCTTTAGCTGGATTAGGCATTTCTAGCTTGAATGCTTTATCGTATTCCGAATCTACAGAAAAAGCGAAAAGTTATAATTATAAAATGAATTTTGCACCGCATCTGGGAATGTTTAAAGAACATGTTGGCAAAAACCCTATAGATCAACTTAACTTCATGGCAGACAAAGGCTTTACAGCTTTTGAAGATAATGGAATAAAAAAAAAGACATCCAATTGCAAAAGTCCATAGCAAAAACCATGACAAAAAGAAACATGACTATGGGTGTTTTTGTTGCTCACACAATCTATTGGAAAGAACCTAGTCTAGCCTCTAGAAATATTGATAAACGTGATGCCTTTTTACAAGAAATAAAAGACTCTGTAGAAGTTACAAAACGTGTTAATACAAAATGGATGACAGTAGTTCCTGGATATGTTGATTTAAAACAAGACATGAATTATCAAACAGAGCATGTTATCGAATCTCTAAAACAAGCTTCTGTCATATTAGAACCTCACAATTTAACTATGTTTTAGAACCTTTAAATTTCTTCAATCACCCTGGGCAATTTCTAAGTAATTCTCCTCAAGCCTATCAAATATGTAAGGCTGTTGATTCACCAGCCTGCAAAATATTATTCGACATATATCACCAACAAATACAAGAAGGAAACTTAATTCCAAATATTGAAAAAACTTGGGACGAAATCGCCTATTTCCAAATTGGAGACAACCCTGGAAGAAAAGAACCAACAACCGGCGAAATAAACTATAAAAATATTTTCAAATATATACACGATAAAGATTACAAAGGTATTTTAGGTATGGAACATGGTAATCCCATAGACGGTATTAAAGGAGAAAAAGCCGTAATTAAGGCATATAAAGAAACAACTGATTTTTAGTTTCCTTAATTTTACAACAAATATTATTTCACAATCATAATGAGTACTCTTCATCAATTAAACAAAACAAAAAAAGCTATAAATTACCTTTTATTTATTCTATTTTTAATTTTTGCAATTATTCAATTAAATGATCCAGATAGCGTTTTATGGTTTTCCATTTACTTTTTTGTGGCTCTTTTATGTTTAATACCTAATTTCAAAAGCATTCCTAAATCCATTCTAATTGTAACAACAATAGGATTAATAGCATATTCTTTATTTCACTTTACGCTATTTATAGATTATCTACAAACAGATAATAAAGAGGAAATTTTTGGAGCGATGGTTTATGAGAAACCATATTTAGAAGGAGCAAGAGAGTTTTTAGGAATTTTAATAGCTGCTGCCGGTATAATCTATCAATTAAAACTAAGAGTGAATAATCCTTCAGCTAAATAAACAACTGTAATTCCCTGATTATTGCAACCTAAATTGTTCGATATATTTCACTAAATAATTACATACAGTAATACGAAATGTTTTTCACACCTTTGCACATCTTTTTAGAGAAACAACTAAACTTTCCATCTCAAGCACATACAAATGAATAAGATTATAACACTTTTTATTTTTACAAGCGTTCTTTGCAACTCTAGTTTTGCTCAATCAATTATTTCTGGACATGTAAAAAACAATAAAACAGCTCTTTTAGAAGGGGCAACTCTTTATATCGAATCATTAAATTTGGTAACAACATCAAATAGTAATGGGACCTATAAAATGTCTAAAATACCAAATGGACAGTATAATTTATCAGTTTCACACATAGGCTACAAAACCACAAATAAAACCATAACTGTTTCTAATAAAAACATAGACTTATCTTTTACTCTTGAAGAAGATTTACTTAATTTACAAACCGTAGTTGTTACTGGAACATTCGACCCAAGATTAAAACTAGAATCTAGTACATCTATTAGCACATTAAACTCTAAAGAAATTAAGCAGGCTTACCCGCAAGGAACCGCAAGCTTGCTTCAAAATATCCCAGGGACTTTTACAGATACTTCAGCAGGAGAAGTATATACCAAAGTTTATACACGTGGTATTTCCGCTTCTGCGGAAGATGACATGGGATGGTATTATGTTTCACTGCAAGAAGACGGTCTTCCGGTAAGCTTAATACAACATTCATATTATAGTCCTGATTTGTTTCATCGTGTAGATTTAATGACAAAAAAAGTAGAAGCTATTCGTGGAGGCAGCTCTTCAATTACAGCACTAAATGCACCTGGAGGCATTTATAATTTCATATCTCATGACGCCAGACAAGAATTTGGAGGTGATATTCAAATATCTACAGGAGCACAAGGCAACGGTAATTCCTTATTAAAAGTTGACACTAACATTGGCGGACCACTAGGTAATAATTGGTTTTATAATGCTGGTGGTCATTATAGAGTTGATGAAGGTACTCGAGATACCAATTTCACATTTAGCAAAGGTGGGCAATTCAAATTTAATGTCATTAAAAAACACGTCCGTGGTTATATTAAATTCTACGGGAAAATATTAAATGACAAAACAAATAGACACACAGGTGTAGCTGCAACAAATTGGAATAATCCCACGCCTGCTTTTGGCCAAAGTTTCAGAAACACATCATTATTAATGCCAGATTTTGATACTAAAATCCCTGACGGAAGAAATCTAGATAACATGATTAACTTCAACCCATCTCAAGGTGTTCACGCAAAAGATTATGCTTTTGGGTTTAATTTTTTACAAAATTTAGGGAACAACTGGTCAATAAAAAACAACCTAAAATTTTCTGCTAAAAACGCCAATTGGCAAACATCTATAAGTAATGCTTTTGTTTCTTTAAACAATCCAACAGCTTACCTTTTGAGTGATTTCACCGTTTTTTCACGAAGTGATGCTCAGTTACCTTTTGGACAAATTGTATTTAAAGATGTACAATCTGGTTCTGAAATTGCTCGTATAAATAATGATGGTCTTTTTGGAGGTGATCCTTTTGAATATATTAGTGGATCATTACCTAATGATGCCATTATGGGAACATCGGCTTGGTATAAAGATAATAAAGCTGATGAATGGATGAACCAATTAACCTTAAGAAAAAAAACAGAAAACCATGATGTTACTTCAGGGATTTCGTTAGGCTTATCTGATACTTCCCATTTTACTCAAGGTAGTTTTGCTTATGTAACTTACGAACCAAATCCAAGATTACTACAAGTTTCTCTTGAAAATCCAACACAGCCTTTTTTAGCATTATCTGATGAAAATGGAGTTAGTAATTATGGAGGGTTATTTTTTGTTAACGCAAAAGCAAAAGTGAGTCAAATTGCTACATTTGTAAACGATCGTTGGAAAATCACAGATAATATATATACTGATTTAGGTTTAAGATACGAAACTATAAACCATAAAGGAAGCAAAGATAGATATGCGCCATTTTCGCAAACTGGTGGCTTAGATAAAGACACTACAACAGGTTACGACAATGCTATTAACACGCCAACTGGAGAAAAAGACAACTTCAATTACAACTATAATTACTTATCATATTCTGCCGGAATAAATTACAAATCAAATAAAAACACAGCATTGTTTTCAAGATTTTCTAGAGGAAATAAAGCGCCCGAATTAAATTATTATTTTAATAATTTTGATAATGTTCCAATTAATCAAAAAGGTGAAATTCAAAAAATATCTCAAGTAGAAGTCGGCATAAAATTAGATACTAAAAACGCTTCGTTTACTGGCACATTTTTTTGGAGTCAACTTAAAGATATTAGTGTAACAAATTTTGAATTTGATGAATCTAACGGAAGTATTTTTTATACTCCAAATCAACTTAACACTTCTAAAACTATAGGTTTTGAATGGGAAAGCATCATAAACCCTGTAGATTATATTAAGTTTAGATTTAATGGCATATTCCAAAAAGCAAAAGCCACAAAATGGTTAGTTTATGATGCTGCAGGCTCTGTTGATACTAGTGACGATTCTGTTATAGATTACTCAGGGAATAAATTACCATTTAATCCAGAATTGATATTTAATTTAAGTACAGAATTTGAAAAAAACAAAATATCAGCCTTCCTAAAATGGCAATATATGGGTAGTAGAACCGGCAACATTTCTAACGGTTTTAATCTATCAGCTTACAGTATTTTTAACTTGGGAACTGGATATAAAATCAACAAAAAATTATCTGCCAATATTTTAATTACAAACCTTTTTAATTCTGAAGGCTTAGCAAACTTTTTTGGAGCAAATAGCTTCGGAGCAAATGCAAATGGATCAACTCCAGAATTTATCGCTACAAACCCAGATGCTAGTTTTGTTGTTTTCCCTGTTTTACGTCGTAGAGCGATGTTACAACTAAATTACAAATTTTAGTTTTCGTATTTTTTTCGTAGAAATCATTTTAAAACAAGGTATTGAAACGCTGAGATTCAATACCTTTAATTGTATACAGTTAAATCAACAATTATTTCTAGATGAAAAACAAAATTATTTTTTACTTCATACTCACACTTATTTTTTCCTGTGGAAAGGAATCTACTAAACTAATTAAAACTGCAAACGTAAAAAAAGAAACACCAAACACTCTACAATACACGAAACTTGAACTAAAAAATTTATCTTCTTTTAAACCAACTTCAAAAAATTGGCAAATTGTTGGTAATGCGGTTGCAGACATAAACAAAATAAAAACCTTTAACAACACCGCGGGTGAAGGCATTTTATTAAATACCCCCAACAAAGAAGCAAAAGACAATCTATTCATAAACTTTAACCATGGTGATATTGAATTAGAAATGGACGTTATGATGTCTTTACAATCTAACTCAGGAATATATTTCCAAAGCAGATATGAAATTCAATTGTTTGATAGTTGGGGTACTGAAAACCCCAAATATAGTGATATTGGAGGCATATATCAACGTTGGAATAAAGAGGCAAAAAAGGGGGAGGAAGGCTATGAAGGCCATGCGCCAAAAGTAAACGCAGCTAAAGCTCCTGGTTTATGGCAGCACCTTAAAATTATTTTCCACGCACCAAAATTTAACTCTAAAGGAGAAAAAACAAAAAATGCATGGTTTGAGGAAGTTAGATTAAACAACATATTAATACATAAAAACATAGAAGTTACAGGGTCTACTCGTGCCAGTATTTCTAAAAAAGAAGTTCCTTTTGCGCCTTTAATGATTCAAGGAGATCATGGGCCAGTCGCCTTTAAAAACATTAAATACAAACTTTACGAAAGTAAAACCATTGGCATAGAAAGTTCTGAGCTTAAAATTTATGACAATCCTAAAAAAGTTGCAGTTATTAAGGATATAGAAAAACTTAAACTTATTGAAACTCACACAACAGATTCAATCTCTCCATTAATGAGAATTAACTCAAGAGACCAAAAAGTTTTAAGTTACTCAGGAAAACTAAATATTCCAACATCTGGAGATTACTTATTTGACACAACTGTAAACGGTGGATCTTTTCTAATAATTAACAATGACACTATTGTTAATATGAACGGAGACTTTGACATGAATGATTCCAAATACAATAAAGTTTATTTAGAAAAAGGGCTAGCATCGTACAATTTAGTATATAACAAACCTATAGTATGGCGTCGTGGCTTTAACTTTTTTGTTGAAGGCCCCAAAATGCAACGTTATTCTTTGTTAAAAACCGGGACAACCAGTTTAAGCAAGAAAAACCCAATTAAACCTATTATTCTAGATGTAACAAATGAACCAATTACTCAACGTAGTTTTTTAAATCACGAAGGCGTTAAACGTTCGCACTGCATCTCAATTGGATTAGTTGAGAAATTGAATTACAGTTTAGATCTAGAAACAGGAACCTTATTACATGTTTGGAATGGCGACTTCCTTGATGCAACACAAATGTGGCATTCCAGAGGGGAACATCAACGAGGAGAACCTATAGGCTTTTCAATTTCTTCACACGGTGATTTAGATTTTGCTTCTTTAGGAAATAACAATGATGCATGGCCAAAAACATTAAATGATAACATCAATTTTAAACAAGTAGGATACGAATTCAAAAATGATGGTATTCCAACCTTCTCTTTTGAAATGAATGGAAACAAAATATCACATAGTTTTAAAGCAGACATAAGTTTTAAAAGAGGTTTAGAAAGGATTATTACCTCTAATAACACCTCTTCTATTTGGCACAAAATTGCAGATGGAGAAAGCATCAAATCTATAAAAAATAATACGTTCATCATCAACAACGAAAGTTATTATATTGTTTTTAAAGAAGGAAAAACATCCAAACCAATTATTAGAAATAACAATGGGAAAGACGAACTACTTGTAGAAATACCTAAAGGCAGCTCTACAACAAGTTATAGTATTATCTGGTAAACTAAAAAAGCTAAAAGACATGAAAATCACAAATAAAACAATCATTATAATAGCAACTTTACTAGTTAACCAAATTGGTTTTTCTCAAAAAGGAAAAACACTAAATTCAGCTCAAGTAATAAAGGAAGCTGCATTCTATAAAATCATAGATGTTCCAATTCCTAAAGACATTAAATTAGAAATAGGTGGTTTAGCGTTAACAGACAATAATAAATTAGGTATCTCTACTAGAAGAGGAGAATTATGGATCATAGACAATCCATATAGTAAAACACCAAAATATAATAGATTTGCTCACGGCATGCATGAAGCTTTAGGTTTAGCCTATAAAGACAATGGTTTTTATTTAGCACAACGCGGTGAATTAACAAGGCTTGAAGACAAGAATAATGATGGTATAGCCGATTTATACAAAACGGTTTATTCATGGCCACTTTCTGGAAATTATCATGAATATTCATATGGCCCTAAGTTTGACAAAAACGGAGACATGATAATGACACTTAATGTTTCTTGGTATAAAGGCGGGAAGAGTTTTGCCAAATGGAGAGGTTGGTTAGTAAAAGTTACTCCTGAAGGTGAATTCACGCCATTAGCTGCTGGATTAAGATCCCCCGCAGGTTTTGCAATCAATGAAAACGATGATGTTTTTTACACAGAAAACCAAGGAGACTGGGTGGGTTCTGGACGTATGTCTCACCTAGAAAAAGGTGATTTTGCTGGACACGTAGCAAGTTTAAAATGGACTGATGAACCAAACTCACCATTAAAGTTAAAACCAGAAGATATTGAACCTCAATCTGGGCTTTCAATGTATGATTATGCTAAAAAAAATAGCAACCTTAAATCTGCTGCTGTTTGGTTTCCACATACCATTTTAGGAATATCAACTTCTGATATTTTATATGATACAACCAAAGGAAAATTTGGACCCTTTGAAGGACAACAATTTATAGGTGATCAAGGACACAGTAAAATTATGCGTGTTTACATGGAAAAAGTAAACGGTGTTTATCAAGGTGCCGCTTTTCCTTTTGTTGAAGGTTTTTCTTCTGGAGTATTACGCATGATTTGGGGTAAAGACAACAACATGTTTGTTGGTATGACAAGTCGCGGTTGGTCTTCAACAGGAAAAAAACAGTACGGATTACAACGTTTAGTTTGGAGCGGAAAAACACCTTTCGAAATTAAAACCATGAAGGCGTTTGATGATGGTTTTGAATTTGAATTTACTAAGCCAATTAACAAGAAAATGGCTGAAGATCTTTCTAACTATAAAATGTCTACGTTCACATATAAATATCATGATACTTATGGTAGCCCAATAGTTGATCAACAAAAAGCCATGATACACAAAGCAGAAATATCTGCTGATGGGTTAAAAATAAAATTAAAGATTCATGGTATGCGATTAGGTTTTATTCATCAAATTGAAATACCTAAATTAAAATCTGCTTCAGGAGAATTACTATTACATAATACAGGATATTATACTTTAAATGAAGTTCCTGGAGGCGAACTAAAATCGCCACAAATGCACATAACAAAAACATCGACTAACAAAGTAAACCAACCAAAACGGGTTAACACCATGCCATCATCTTGGGGAGAACACGGAGCCGATGAAAAAGTTGTTATTGGTACAGTTCCTGGTTTAAAATACGATGTTGAGGAAATTACAATTAATAGAAACAGTAAAATTCAATTGACATTGAATAATAACGACGACATGATACATAATGTTGTTATCACTAAACCAGGCAAAAAAACACCTCTTAAAATTGGTGAATTAGCTCTTAATCTTGGTTTGGAAGGCCCTGATTTAAACTACGTCCCTTTTAATGATTTAGTACTGTTTCATTCTGGAACTGTTGGACCAGAAAGTAATGAAACCATTTATTTTACATCACCTAGTGAACCCGGAGAATATTGGATAGTATGTACTTTCCCTGGACACTCTTTTACTATGAGAACAAAACTTATTATAAAATAACACTCAAGACTTTAAAACACAAAAAAGGCGACACTTTAATAAAGTATCGCCTTTTTTGTGTGAAATTAATTTATTAATTACTCAACAATTAATTTTCCTTTCATCATAGCATAATGCCCAGGGAAGCTACATAAAAAGTCGTAAGTCCCAGCTTCTGGAGCAACAAATTCTACAGTAGTAGTTTGACCAGCACCAATTAAACCAGTGTGAGCAATTACATCTTTAGTATCTTTTGGTATATATTGGTTATCCTTAGAAGCTGCAGCTTTTCCTGCAAAAGCAGCCATATTAACACCTTTTTTAAGCACTACAAAATTGTGTCCCATAACATTAATATCTAATTTACCTTTATGTCTTAATGTAACTTTTACTTTCTGCCCAGCCTTAACTTTGATTTCAGATTTATCGAATTTCATTAAATCATTACCAGATATAACGATACTTCCATCATTAACATCTTCGGTTGTTTTTTTAACTTCCTTCCTTACTCCTAGTTTAACCTTTTCTTCTTTCTTTTCCTCTTTCTTTTTTTCACCACCACAGCTAACCATAAGGCTTAAAGCAAAAGCGGAAGCTAACACATACTTAATTGTTCTCATTTATCTTGTTTTAGTAATTCAAATATAAACATATAAATAATTATTATTGTATAATTTTATTCATTGAAAAAAATTACACTTAAAAATACAATCGAATAGAAAAAACAACTTATTTGTTTATACCAAAAACTGAAACAAATCTGGCTTATCATTTAGGTAATCGCCATAAAAATTTTGATCCTTCATTCTATCAATTAATGGCGCTAAATCTTCAGCAGATTTTAGCTCTATGCATACTACAGCTGCTCCATTTTCTCTATTCGTTTTTTTAGCATATTCAAAATGAGTTATATCATCATTGGAACCTAATATATCTACAACAAATTCTTTTAACGCTCCAGCACGCTGCGGAAACTTTACTATAAAATAGTGTTTAAGGTTTGCGAATAACAAAGCACGCTCTTTTATTTCTGCGGTACGTGTAATATCATTATTACTTCCGCTTACTACACAAACTACGTTTTTCCCTTTTATATCTTCCTTGTAATAATCTAAAGCAGTTATACTTAAAGCACCTGCAGGCTCTACAACAATAGCATCTCTATTATATAAATCTAAAATAGTTTGACACACTTTACCTTCTGGAACTGTAATCACAGCATCAAGATTTTGCTTACAAATAGTAAAATTTAAATCCCCAACACATTTTACAGCTGCTCCATCAATGAATTTTTCAATGTTTTCAATTTGTGTATTAACACCATTCTTAATTGAAACCGACATAGATGGTGCTCCTTCGGGTTCTACCCCAATAATTTTAGTGTTTGGTGACAACAACTTAAATATGGTTGATAAACCAGAAGCTAAACCACCTCCACCAACTGGTATAAACACATAATCAATTGGATTATTAAATTGCTCTAAAATTTCTAAGCCAACTGTAGCTTGTCCTTCTATTACTTTTTTATCATTAAAGGGATGAATAAACGCTTTATTAAGCTGCTCACATTCTATCTTAGCAGCCTCAAAAGCATCATCAAAGGTATCACCTTCAAGTCTTATGTCTACATAATCCTGACCAAACATTTTTACTTGATCTACCTTTTGCTTTGGTGTTGGCATAGGCATAAAAATAGTGCCATGAATTTTTAAAAGTTTACAAGATAATGCAACGCCTTGAGCATGATTACCAGCACTTGCACAAACTACACCATTACTAGACTCATTAGCTTTAAGAGAACATATTTTATTATAAGCACCTCTAATTTTATAAGAGCGCACCTGCTGTAAATCTTCACGTTTTAAAAGAATATTAGCGTCATAATTATTAGAAAATCGCACACTTGAAGTTAGTGGCGTAATAGCAGATACACTTTTTATTGCTTCTGCTGCTTTTTTTACATTCTCTATACTTGGGAAATATGTTTGCTCATCTTTATCCATCCTATACTATTTTAAATAAAAAAATAAGACCTGTCTAGCTATAACGCAAGACAGGTCTTTTGCACAAATGTGCTATCTAGTTTAGTTAGTAGTTTTAACTTTTAAACTATTGGCTTCATAGCCGTCATTGATGCTCTTAAAAACCCACCAACTTTTTCAACTGGGTGATTTCTTAATGTTGCATTTATTTCGATTAATTTAGCATTATCAACACCTTCTCCATTATCTGTAGCGTAAGCTTTTCCAATAACATCAGTCTTTATGTTTTTCATGAAATCTGTTAATAAAGGCTTACAGGCGTGATCAAATAAGTAACATCCGTATTCTGCTGTATCAGAAATTACAGAGTTCATTTCGTATAATTTACGTCTTGCAATTGTGTTAGCTATAAGTGGCGTTTCGTGTAAAGATTCATAGTATGCAGAAGCATCAATAATTCCAGAATCTGTCATAGCTTCAAAAGCTAATTCAACACCAGCTCTTACCATAGCTACCATTAACACACCATTATCATAGTACTCTTGCTCAGAAATCTCAACATCTCCAGCAGGAGTTTTTTCAAAATTAGTTTCTGCAGTAGCTGCTCTCCAACCTAATAAGTTCTCATCACCATTAGCCCAATCTGCCATCATTCCACTAGAGAAGTTACCTTCAATAATGTCATCCATGTGCTTTTGGAATAAAGGACGCATAATGTCTTTTAATTCTTCTGATAATTCAAAAGCTTTAATTTTAGCTGGGTTAGAAAGTCTATCCATCATATTAGTGATACCACCATATTTAAGGCCTTCAGTTACAGTTTCCCAACCATATTGAATAAGTTTTGAAGCATAACCAGCATCAATACCTTCTTCAACCATTTTATCAAAACAAAGAATAGATCCTGTTTGTAACAAACCACAAAGAATAGTTTGCTCTCCCATTAAATCAGATTTAACCTCAGCAATAAAAGAAGATGCTAATACACCAGCTCTATCACCACCAGTTGCTACAGCATAAGCCTTAGCTTGTGCCCAACCTTTTCCTTCTGGATCATTTTCTTCATGTACCGCAATTAAAGTTGGCACACCAAATCCTCTTTTATATTCTTCTCGAACCTCAGAACCTGGAGACTTAGGCGCCACCATAATTACTGTAAGATCTTCACGAATTTGCATACCCTCTTCAACAATGTTAAAACCGTGAGAATACGTTAATGTAGCTCCCTTTTTCATTAAAGGCATAACAGCATTTACAGCATTTGTGTGCTGCTTATCTGGTGTTAAGTTTAACACAACATCTGCAGTAGGAATTAATTCTTGATAAGTACCAACAACAAATCCATTTTCTGATGCGTTTAAGAACGACTGACGTTTTTCTGCAATAGCAGCATCACGTAGTGTATAAGAGATATCTAATCCAGAATCTCTCATGTTTAAACCTTGGTTTAATCCTTGAGCACCGCACCCTACGATGACTATTTTTTTTCCTTTTAAAGCATTTACTCCATCTTCAAATTCTGAAGCGTCCATAAATCTACACTTCGATAATTGATCTAATTTATCTCTTAAAGATAGTGTGTTAAAATAATTTCCCATTTTAATTGTTAATTGTGTTATTTATTATTGAATGCTGCTAGCATTTCGGTTACTTTCATTTCGTCTTTTGTTACCGCAATTCTTCCGGAACGTACAAATTGCATAATACCAAAGGCATTCAAATCTCGACGTAAAGATTCTATTTCGTTTCGTCGTCCTGATTTTTCAAGAACAAAAAACTCTTTATTAACAGTAACTATTCTAGTGTTACTGTCTTTTATTAAATTTTGAATTTGTGGTTCTTCAAATAATAATTTCGACTTAATTTTAAACATACAAGACTCTGTATATATAGTCTCTTCATCAGTATGGTAATAAGCACGAATAACTTCTATTTGTTTTTCAATCTGTCCAACAATTTTCTTTGCTTGAGATTCAGTAATGTTTACAACAATCACAAATCTATTTACATTTTCAATCTCAGATTGAGATGTTGTTAAACTTTCAATGTTTATTGTTCTACGCTGAAAAATTGCAGAAATACGATTTAATAAACCGATGTTATTTTCGGTATAAATTGAAATCGTTAATGTTTTTATTTCTTCTTTCATTTCTATTCTATTATTTAGCTTAAACGTACATCTGACACTGATGCTCCTGAAGGAATCATGGGAAATACATTCCCTTCTTTTTCAACACATACTTCTAAGAAATAAGATTCTTTAGACTCCATCATTTCTTTAACAGCATCTGCTAACTCTTCACGCTTCACTACTTTTCTAGCTTTTATATAATACCCTTCTGCAATAGCTACAAAGTTTGGATTTGTCATTTCGGTAGACGCATAACGCTTATCGAAAAATAACTGTTGCCACTGGCGCACCATTCCTAAAAATTCATTGTTAAGAACTACAATTTTCACTGCTGCTTTTTGCTGAAAAATAGTTCCCAATTCTTGAATATTCATTTGGTAACCACCATCACCTATAATAGCTACAACTTCACGACCTGGCGCTGCCATTTTAGCTCCTATTGCTGCTGGTAACGCAAAGCCCATTGTCCCTAAACCACCAGATGTTATATTACTTTTAGTGATATTAAATTCTGAATAACGACATGCAATCATTTGGTGCTGACCAACGTCTGACACAATTGCTGCATTCCCTTTACTCTC
This sequence comes from uncultured Algibacter sp., assembly GCA_938003745.1. GTDB lineage: Bacteria > Bacteroidota > Bacteroidia > Flavobacteriales > Flavobacteriaceae > Postechiella. Next base: position 10,909 of record CALKXS010000118.1, on the reverse strand, counting down.
TATATTAATTTGTTTTAAGACCTCTCCCATAGTTAACCCTTCTTTGGTTGGAGAAATATCATTCTTTATAACTTTATCGTACTCAATAGCATATAAATCTTTAAACTCTTGATGCCATGCCTCATGAATGTTTTCATTTAATTCTGCTAATAACAATGCTAAACTCTCTTTAGAGTTGCCTAATACAGCAATATCTGCATGAACATTTTTATTAATCTCTGCTGGATCAATATCAAAATGAATCACTTTTGCTTGTTTTGCATAAGTTGCTAAATTTCCTGTAACACGATCATCAAAACGCATTCCTATAGCAATAAGCACATCACATTCATTGGTTAATTTATTTGGCGCATAATTACCGTGCATACCAACCATACCTATATTTAAAGGATGTGATGTTGGTAATGCAGAAGCTCCAAGAATAGTCCAAGCAGCTGGAATTCCAGCTTTTTCTACAACAGCTTTTAATTCAGCTTCAGCTTCACCCAAAATAATACCTTGTCCCCAAACAATCATTGGTTTTTTTGCGTTATTAATCAATTCTGCAGCAGCAGTTACAGATTTAGGATCTGTATCTGGTATTGCCTTATAACTTCTTACTCCTTTACATTTTTCGTATTTAAAATCGAACTCTTCAAACTGAGCATCTTTTGTAATATCTATTAAAACAGGTCCTGGTCTTCCACTTTTAGCAATGTAAAATGCTTTGGCTAAAACCTCAGGGATTTGGGATGCTTTTGTTACTTGATGATTCCACTTTGTAACTGGCGTAGAAATACCTACAATATCAGTTTCTTGAAAAGCATCACTACCCAATAACGCTGAAGGCACTTGACCTGTAACACAAACTAATGGTGTAGAATCTATTTGTGCATCAGCAATACCAGTTATTAAATTGGTAGCTCCTGGACCAGATGTTGCCATAGCAACGCCTACTTTTCCTGAAATGCGAGCATAACCTTGAGCCGCATGTGCAGCACCTTGTTCATGACGTGTTAATACATGATGTATTTGATCTCTAAATTTATATAACTCATCATAAACTGGCATAATAGCTCCACCTGGATATCCATAAAGAATATCAACACCTTCTGCCATTAAGCATTTTATAATGGCTTCAGCTCCTGTTATGCGCTCTGTTTGTTCTGCCACTTCTTTTGTTTTATTTACTGTTTCTGTATTCATGCTATTTATATTGCAAACCCTTTGACTAGGCTCAGGGTGACATGAGATATTATTTATTTAAAATTCATCGGTAACACATCCTTTAGATGCAGACGAGACCGAACGAGCATACTTATATAGTACACCTCTATCAAATTTTAATGCTGGGACAACCCAGTTTTTTCTTCTTTCTTGCAATTCTTCTTCAGAAACTTCTAATCTAATGCTATTAGTTTCTGCATCAATAGTAATCATATCGCCATCTTTTACAAAAGCTATTGTACCACCTTCTTGAGCTTCTGGTGTAATATGTCCTACTACAAAACCGTGTGTTCCTCCAGAGAAACGACCATCTGTAATTAATGCTACTTCTTTACCTAAACCAGCTCCCATAATTGCAGCAGTTGGCTTTAACATTTCTGGCATCCCAGGTCCACCCTTAGGGCCTTCATAGCGAATAACAACAACATCACCACTTTCTACTTTACCATCGCGAATACCATCATTAGCATCATATTCACTTTCAAAAACTTTTGCTTTACCAACAAAACTTAATCCTTCTTTTCCAGTAATTTTAGCAACACTTCCATCTTCAGCTAGATTACCATATAACATACGTAAATGACCTGTAGCTTTAATTGGATTTTCTAAAGGCATAATTACACCCTGTCCTTCTTCTAAATCTGGAACATCCAATAAGTTTTCAGCTAGCGTTTTCCCTGTTACCGTTAAACAATCACCATGTAATAATCCTTTTTTTAATAAGTATTTTAATACCGCTGGAATTCCACCTACTGCATGTAAGTCTTCCATTAAGTATTTACCACTTGGCTTTAAATCGGCAATAAAAGGTGTACTGTCACTAATATCTTGAAAATCTTTAAGAGTAAAATCTATTTGCGCAGATCTAGCAATTGCTAAAAAGTGTAATACTGCATTTGTAGACCCTCCTAGAATAGTTACTAAACGAATAGCATTTTCTAAAGATTTACGGTTAATAATATCTAATGGTTTAATATCTCTTTCAAGTAATAAACGCATTGCCTCTCCTGCCTTTATAGACTCTTCTCTTTTAAGATTACTAGCTGCAGGGTTAGAAGAATTATATGGTAAAGCCATTCCTAAAGCTTCAATTGCAGAAGCCATAGTGTTTGCAGTATACATACCACCACAAGCTCCTTGACCAGGAATTGCTTTTTTAATAATTTCTTTATATTCTGGTTCCTCCATGGTTCCTGCTACTTTAGCACCCCATGCTTCAAAAGAAGACACAATATCTAATTTCTTGCCTTCATGACAACCAGAATCTGTTGTTCCTCCAAAAATTAATATAGAAGGACGGTTTAAACGAATCATCGCCATTAACGCCCCTGGCATGTTTTTATCACAACCTACTACAGTAATCAATCCGTCATAACTCATCCCTTGTACTACAGTTTCCATAGAATCTGCGATAATATCACGAGATGGTAAAGAATAACGCATTCCTGGAGTTCCCATAGAAATACCATCACTCACACCAATAGTGTTAAAGATAAGACCTACTAAATCTTCATTGTTAGTACCATCTTTAGCTAACTTAGCTAAATGATTAAGATGCATATTACAAGGGTTACCTTCGTAACCTGTACTAGCAATACCAATTAATGGTTTATGAAAATCTTCATCAGAAAAACCTATAGCATATAACATAGATTGTGCTGCTGGTTGCGTAGAATCTTGAGTAACTGTTTTACTGTATTTATTAAGTTCTTTCATCTTTATTAAAGAAATTTTATACTTTATCTTATTTAGTGTCTAATTTAATAACGATTTAAGACTTTTATTAAAAAGTCTTAAATCGCCAAAAGTAAGTCACGAAATTAAATTATTAGCTTATTATACTCATTTTTTATTACCTTTTTAATATAAATCCAACACCATTAAAAACCACTTTAAACCCTGATTACAAGTGCTTTAAATAAATATTTTTATGATGCCCAATTATTCAAAAAGATACAATAGAAAAGCCTCTCATTTTTGGAAGGCTTCTAATTTATATTTCATTTTTAAATAACTCCTTCTCATCCTTATGAAATAATCACAATGACATCAACCACTATGTTATTAGAAATTTGCTTATTTATTTAAAATACCAGATATGATTAATTAAACTTTAACAAACAATTTAACATCGAAAAAAGTAAAAATCAATTCACTATTCATTTAATTTTTTTATTTTTGCGTTATAAAAATAATAGAGGAAGGATTTGACTGATTGCAACCTCTTAATATTGAAATTAAAAGTATCTCAATTAGCAGATACTAAAACAAATTCTGTATTAAAAAAAATGCTAAAGGCAGTGTGAACTTCCTGAGACGTTATCGTCAAATCTTATCAATAAAACATACAATAGAATGGCGTATTTATTTACTTCGGAAAGTGTTTCTGAAGGACACCCAGATAAGGTAGCAGATCAAATTAGTGATGCTTTAATTGATAACTTTTTAGCTTTTGATGCAGACTCTAAAGTTGCTTGCGAAACTTTAGTGACTACAGGACAAGTTGTATTGGCTGGAGAAGTGAAGTCTACAACATATTTAGACGTTCAAAAAATAGCAAGAGATACCATTAATAAAATAGGATATACCAAAGGGGAATACATGTTTGATGGCAATTCTTGTGGTGTGTTTTCCGCAATACATGAGCAGTCTGAAGACATTAATCAAGGTATAGATAGAGCAACTAAAGAACAACAAGGTGCTGGAGATCAAGGTATGATGTTTGGTTATGCAACCAATGAAACCGAAAACTTTATGCCTTTGGCTTTGGATTTATCGCATCTTATTCTTATTGAATTAGCAGCATTACGAAGAGAAAATAAAGACATTACTTATTTAAGACCAGATTCTAAAAGTCAGGTAACCATTGAATATAGTAATGATAATATACCACAACGTATTGATGCTATTGTAGTATCTACACAGCATGACGATTTTGATAAAGATGACGCAATGCTTGCTAAAATTAGAAAAGACATTGTAGATGTTCTAATACCTCGCGTTATAGCAAAATTGCCAGAAGCTATTGGTAATTTATTTAATAGCGACATAAAATTCCACATTAACCCAACAGGAAAGTTTGTAATTGGAGGACCTCACGGAGATACTGGTTTAACAGGACGAAAAATTATTGTTGACACCTACGGCGGAAAAGGAGCACACGGTGGTGGCGCTTTTTCAGGAAAAGACCCAAGTAAGGTAGATAGAAGTGCCGCTTATGCCACACGACATATTGCTAAAAACTTAGTTGCTGCTGGCGTTGCCAACGAAATTTTAGTACAAGTAAGTTATGCTATTGGAGTTGTTGAACCTATGGGGATTTTTGTTGACACTTATGGCACTTGTACTTTTAACATGACAGATGGCGAAATTGCTGAAAAAGTATCTAAAATATTCGATATGCGCCCGTTTGCTATTGAAGAGCGTTTAAAACTACGCTCACCAATGTACAGCGAAACTGCTGCTTACGGACATATGGGACGCAAAAACGAAATGGTTTCTAAAACCTTTAAACAACCTAACGGAGAAACTAAAACTTTAGATGTAGAATTGTTTACTTGGGAAAAACTAGATTATCTTGATAAAGTAAAAGAGGCGTTTGAATTATAAAAACTGATTCTTAATATTATTTGAGCCTCATAATTTATGTTATGAGGCTTTTTATATAATGCAAACCTACTCTTTATAGAATTTCTCTCTACTAAATTCGCTTAACTTTGGATATAAAACATTAAAACGATTTCATATTCCAAAAAAAAAACGTTAAACAAACCTGAAAAATAAAACAAAAAAGTCTGCATAAAGCAGACTTTTTAAGTTTTAGTGGGGAGAGCAGGATTCGAACCTGCGAAGACGTAGTCAGCAGATTTACAGTCTGCCCTCGTTGGCCGCTTGAGTATCTCCCCAAAACCGATGGCAAATATAATATTGTTTCTTTATTATGCAAAAGGAAACTATTAAAATTTTCTCATAAAGTGCACTCCTATCTTGTAATGTGCTTTTTTACAATTCATAACGAATTCTAAATGTAACAAAACGCGGTTGAATGAATGTTTCAGAATTACGAACAGACAAATTATTTGCGTTATTTCGTACTCTAGAATCTATATCTAATAGATTGGTCGCTTTTATTTCATATTCCCATTTTACATCTTCATTCTTTCTATAAGATAACCCAGCATTCCAGGTTTGAAATGACTGCGATGGGTTTACGCCATCATCCTGACTGGTATAAGCATAATTGGCATTAAAAATTAATGCTTTCCATATATAAGCATCAAATTTTATTGACGGCGAATTAGTTACAAATTTTGTTGAACTAGTTCCCTGGCTATTATCTGAAACACTGTATCTATGTCTTAAACTAACATTTGGCGCCTCCCTAAAGTTAGTACTCACCTCTGGACTATATGTTTGAGTAAACCGTTCGTTTAAAGACTGTCTACCTTGTATAAACTGATTAATTTTACTATAATTAAACGCCATAGTTAGACTGGTTATTATTTTTCCAAAAGTACGTTGAACTCGTCCACTTGCAGAGACACTTTCGTCTGCAAAATTAGAATTAAAAAATGAACTTGTGCGTATTACGTTTTCAAAATCGGTAAGTCCCCTAATTTGATCTATGTTTTTATTATAAAATAAACGCCCATATACATTGGTATAATTAAACAAGTTAAAGCTTCTATAAAATAAACTCACATTATGCGATAATGCATTTTGTAGTTCTGGCTCTCCAAACTGAATACTATTAAAATTATTAAATACTAAACCTTGAGCCAACCGCGTAACATCTGTAAACTGATTTAGCATATTATAACGCAGTGTTAAACTTTCACTCTTTTTAAATTGAATTCGAGTTTCAAAATCTGGTAAAAATCTAAAGAAATTATCCTCAACCGTTTCTCTAAATTGTTTGCTTTTATTACCATAGGCATGCAAAGAGAAACCGGGTGTAAATATAAACCTACCAACTTTTAAAGTATAATAAACACCTAGATAGATGTCATTAAAATTATATTCGGTATCATTAGTCGCCCTACCATCATTAAATGTTGGTGTAGGCTCAAACGTAGTATCATTATTTAAAAACTGAAAAATGTTAGAGCTAAACTCTTGCTTACTAATAATTGTTCCTAACGTGAAGTTAATATTACTTTTAGCTGTTATTATGTTATAATAATCAAGCTTCGCATCTAATTGATTCGATTTAATAAATCGGTCTTGATTAATATTATAATCGCTTAAAGAAGTTACAAAACCTATAGCCTCTGCTGTAGAATCAAAAGCATCTCTATCATTTGGATTAACTTCATCATTGTTATCGGGATCATTTAACAATAATGCATTATAAAACGGATCTTCATTTTTTAATAAATGCTGCGCTTCAAAAGCAAAAATATTGGTTTCGTTATGGGTATAATAATAATTTAAATTCTGATTGATACTATATGGAGTAACCTCATCTAATTGCGTGGTTTCACCTAACACAGACGAATCGAACACTTGATTCTGGACATCTTCAGAGAAACGTCCCAAAACATCATAATCTAATTGATTGCTTGCATTTGGTTTATATGCCAAACTTAATTTTAAAAGCCCTTGGTTAGAGAGTTCTTTACTATTTTGCTCGGTAGCCTCGTCTGGAATCTCTAAATCTGAATCTGTATACTGAACAAAACTATTTTCTTTAGACAAAATTCTACTACTATTAAAAATTGCAAAACCACTAATATCTAAATCATTTTTTGGAGAATAGCTAAAATTAGTTGCTGCCAATTTATTTTCTATCTCTAAGGCATTAGTTTGTGTTGTTAAAAAATCTAGACTATTATCTCCCAAACTAATACTAGTTCCGCTACTTCTACTTGGAGCCCTAAAACCGCCACCAAAACCACGAAGGTCTCGACGGGTTAATGCTAAATCGCCCGTATTATTTAAATCACCAATAAAGTTTAAGCTAAACTCTGGACTGTAATAAAATAGTTTAGGCTGAATTAAATAAAGCTCGTCATCTGTAGAAGCGCCAGTACCAGCGGTAACATTTCCAAACCAGAAATTTTCCTTCCCCTCTTCTAACTTTACATTTAAAGCTACATTGTCTTGATTATTAGTTACGCCACTTAACTGCCCTACTTCAGAATAATTTCTAAACACTTGTATTTTATCAACAGCATTGGAGGGTATATTTTTCACTCCCAATTTAGTATCGCCATCAAAAAAATCTTTGCCGTCAACCATCAGTTTACTTACCACATTACCTTCTACTTTTACTTGGCCGTCATCATTAATTTCAACTCCAGGTAATTTCTCTAATACATCTTCAAGTTTACGTTCCGAACCATTTTTAAAGGAATCAGCATTATAAATTAAAGTATCGTCTTTAATAGTTACGGGCATTTCGTAGGTTAACTGTACAGCATCTAAGGTATTATCTGCAACCATTGAAATATCTTTTATTATGCTTTCAGACTTGGTTTCAATAAAATCCTCAAAAGTTTTCATTCCAATATAACTTATTTGCAGTTTATAGGATGTGTTTTTTTTAACGCTCAACCTATAACGTCCAAACTTATCGGTAATACCATAAGAATCTAAAGCTTTTGTTTCTTGATTTATAACAAAAATATTTGCTAACTCTAAAGCAGTTCCAATACTATCTTTTACAGCACCTTCTAGTTTTACTTGTGCAGAAACAATAGCTGTTAAGAATAACAACAATACGGTTATTTTTAATTTCATAAATTCTTATAGGTTCATTGATCCACTTTATTATTTCAAACGGAATTTAAAATGACTAACGTCTTCCTCCTCCAGGACCACCACCTCTTCTAAAATTTTCTCGCATTTCCTCTGTTTTCTTTTTTACAATGTCATTATAAACCTCTTTAGACACTTCTTTTCCTTTCGTTAGCTTTTTAATTTTTTCTTTTTCAGTAGGATTTAAAATTATTTTAGAACAAAGAATAGTTGTTTTATCTGCACTTATTTCTAAAATTAAACCAGGTAAACCCCAGTATTCTCCAGGTCCTTGATTAACTGGAATCTGCATAGTATACCAAGCTACAACTTCTACTTCCTTTGGTGCTTCAATTTTTTCTTCAGCTTTTTTCTTTTCACCTTCTTCACCATTTCCGCCCCTATTTCCACGTCTTGGTGGTCCAAAATTAGAAATACCAGAATCTAGAATTTTCTTTTTTGCCGTCGCCTTAAAGCACATATACTTACCTATTTGCTTAGTTTCTCCGCTCATTACCCATTCTAATTTCTCTAACGGTTCTTTTATTAGAAACTGCTTTCCAAAAAACTCTTGATCTTGTAATAATAATAGTTCTTTTACATTTTTATATCGAGGTCCAGCTGCAAAACTAGACATCATACCTCCAAAACGACTGCCACCACCTTGAGTTGGAGCAGCTAATCTCTCTTCTTCTTTATATATAGATTCTATTTTATTAAATGTAAGAATATATGTTTTTTCAAACATATCTTTCATTCTTTTCGCTATTCGTTTCTTTACATCTTCACTCATTCCTGGTCTATCAAATCGGCTCACATCTACAGCAGTTTTAGATTGATAGTAAGCCTTTCCTTGAAAATCTTGTTGAGCAAATAAATTACACGAAATGAATACAACACAAAGCGCAAATACAAGTTTAATAACGTTAAATCTCATTTTAATACAGGTTTAAACTAGAAGTTGAAAATTATATTTTAAAACAATACCATAGTTTAACCTTACAGGGTTAAACCATTCTTAAAAAATCAAACTCCAATATACAAATATTATATAATAGTTAATTTACTAAAAGTGGTTTGATTTTTGTATTTTTCAAACTACAATGAAACATTTATTTTTTATATTTTTTCTTATCTCATTTTCAATGCTCTCTCAAGAAACCATTGAAACAACATTTATTAAAAAAACAAACATCAAATTTGATCAATTAATTTCTATTGACAATTTTGAAACTACATATTATACGTATAATAATGTTTTCTTTAAAAAGAACAACTCCAATACTATTAGTTATACTAATTTACAATTAGGAGCTATCTATTCTGTAAATCCGTTTAATCCTTTAAAAATTAATCTTTTTTATAAAGATTTTAATACTGTTGTAATTTTAGATAATAGACTAGCTGAAATTTTTAGAATAGATTTCAATAATATTCAACCCTACAAGAATATTTCAAAAATCACTACTGGGCATGATAACACCACTTGGCTATTCAATCAAGACACACAACAATTAGAATTGTTTGATTATAAAACAAACGCTACTCGGGCTAAGGGCTTACCTATCAAAAGTGCTATTTTAGATTTAAAAAGTAATTATAATCATTGCTTCTTGCTTACAAAAAACTATCTCTACACATATAATTACTTTGGAAGTTTGATTTCAAAAATTAAAAATTCTGGGTATACTTCAATAATGGAAAACAATGAAAATATTATACTAAAGAAACAAAACAAACTGTTTTATTTAGAAAAAAACAGTAAAATAATTAAGCCAATTACAATGCAAAAAGTTTTGATAAATCAGTTTTTTGTAGTCAATGAAAGCTTGTATATTTACGGTAACGAAAGCTTGCAAGAATTCCAATTAAAAATCTAATACTATTATGCATATTGCTATTGGCGGAAATATAGGCGCTGGAAAAACAACCTTAACCAAATTATTAGCAAAACACTATAATTGGGAAGCGCAATTGGAAGATGTTGTTGACAATCCTTATCTAGATGATTTTTACAATCAAATGGAACGTTGGAGTTTCAACTTACAGGTTTACTTTTTAAATAGCAGATTTCGTCAAGTATTGCAAATTCACGAAACGGGTAAAAACATTATTCAAGATAGAACTATTTATGAGGATGCACATATTTTTGCTCCCAACTTACACGCTATGGGTTTAATGAATAATAGAGATTTTGAAAATTATAGATCTCTTTTTGAACTTATGCAATCTTTAGTAAAAGGTCCCGATGTTTTAATTTATTTAAGGAGTTCTATTCCTAATTTGGTATCTCAAATACATAAACGTGGTCGTGATTATGAAAACACCATTAGTATAGACTATTTAAGTAGATTAAATGAAAGGTATGAAGCTTGGATTCATGGCTATAATAAAGGAAAGCTTTTAATTATTGATGTTGATGATTTAAATTTTGTTGATAATCCTGAAGACTTAGGAAGTATTATAAACACTATAGATGCAGAAATTAACGGACTGTTTTAACTCCTAATTAGGCAGTTTACGTCTAAATTCATGAATCCTACATTTAAGGCTCTATTCAATAACTTAACGCAACAAATCAAAATTATAGATTTGTAAAATGAGTAAAATAAAACATCGAAAATTATCTCTTAAAGAAAGAATCATCATAGAGACTTTATTAAAGGAAAATAAGACTCAATATCACATCGCTAAAACTCTTTCTAGAGCAAGGTCTACAATATCCAGAGAATTAAAAAAAATGGGGAGAAAATTATAGGAAAGATTACTCTGCTGATATTGCTTTTTGGGCTGCCAAAGATGATTATTTAAACAAAAGATTACTTGTTCGTAAAAAAACGCGTCGTAGACCTGTTAAAAAGAAACGAGGAACAGGCTCTAAAATAATAAACCAAGTCAGTATAGATAATAGACCTAAGCATATTGAACTAAGAAAAGAAATTGGACATTGGGAAGGCGATTTAGT